>RFGQ01000454.1 GCA_003695865.1 Gemmatimonadota bacterium
CCCCACGTCCACGCATGAGGAGCGGCCGGCCGCGGAGCGTCCCCCGGGACCCGACGAACGCGTCCCCCCCCGGCGCGCGTCCGCCGAGTCTCGGCCGCAAGCGTGCGGCGCTAGCCCTCAGCCCGCCTCGCGCGCCCTGAACCCCTCGATCGACACGCTGAACTCGTCCCTCGCCGGCCGATACCGAATGCAGTAGCTCGTCGGATACACGCCCGCCTCGGCCCACGCCTCGGGCTGCCGCACCGGAAAACACCCGCCCAGCTCGCGCCCCTCCCGCAGCCCCTCCAGATACGACACCGCGATCATCGGCTCGAGAAAGCTGATCCTCCCGTCCCACGACCCGTAGATGAACGTGTGCGTGAACGGCGCGCCGGCCAGCTCGGGCGCCCCCGCGTCGAGCAGGTGGTTGCCCATCCCGAACTCGACCACGCCGTGGTCTTCGTAGCCCGGCGGCACGAAGCGCTCGGGCACGGGACGCTTGCCCTTCTCGAGGTCTTCGCAGTCGACCAGCAGCGCGCAGGGACCGATGCGGATGCGGTTCCGCTCGGCGAGCGACTGGATGAAGAAGTGCACGTCGATGTGCGGCACGTCGTAGACGCCCGGGGGGCCGTGTCCCGCGGGGTTCCAGTTGAAGAGGACCCAGCGGAACGTGGGCTCGCGTTCTTCGGTGACCCACGACGTCACCGGAGCCCGAAAGCGGACCTCGGGCAGGTGCACGACGCGCTCGTGCCCGCCCACGCACTCGCGCCGCATGTCGATGCGGCCGTCCTGGTCCACGTCGAGACAGCGGTTGCCGTCGTGGGGGCTGCGCGGCATCACGTCGAACGCGTCGCCCTCGATGCGCACCCCCAGCGCGTAGAGCGTGCCGCGGTCGTCGAGCTGGGCGTAGGCGGCGATGTCGGCGCCGCCCAGCGTCACCGGCGGACCCTCCACCGCGCAGGGCCCTTCGTACGATGGCTCCTCACGAAGCAGGCGCCGCGCCTCGGCCGCCTCGACCCGCACCTCGCGGCCCGCCTCGAGGCGCCGGGCCAGGCACACGACCACGGAGTCCTGCGGGAGCGACGCCACAGGGGCGGCGTCGACCGCCCGGGGCGGGGGCGACGCCAGCGCGAGCCCCACGGTCATCGCGAGTGCGCCTGCAGCGGACGCACCGGCGTGCAGCGCGTTCATGTCCATTGCGGCTCCTCCTCGATCAACGGCGTGACGAGCGCGCGGGGCCCCGGGCCGGTGTTCGCCCCGGCCCGTGCGCCCGCAGCGCGGCTCAGGCCCCGGTCCGCAGCGACGAGATCAGCGACTGAAAGGCCTCGGCCTGCGAGGCCACCGTCGCCGCGGGTCCGGTGAACTTGAAGAACCAGTTCGCGTCGGGGCCCTCGACGATCGCGCCCATGAGCATGTGGTCCGGCCGGGGCTCGGGCGGCGGGCCGCCGAACGTGATGCCGCCCATGTAGGTGCCCGTCACCTCGACGTACATGACCGCCAGATCGCCCACCTGGCCGCGCGTGAGCGTGGCCACCTCGAGGCTCGAGCGTCCGTCCGGCTGCGTGAACTGCTCGGCCCAGCGGCGCGCGTTGGCCAGCGCGTCTCCGCCCTGGCCGGGGCCGAAGTAGAAGACCACGCACTCGGCCTCGCCGCCGGGCCCGTCGACGGCCCACTGCGCCCGCCGCATGGGGGTCGCGGGCTCGACGGCTCGCCAGCCCGCAGGAGCGTCCCAGGCGAGCCCGGCGGCTCCCCGCCCGCTTCCCTCCGGCGGCGCGAGGTCGAGGTCCGAGCCGGGCAGCGCCGGGTGACCGGCGGGCAGCGCGCCGGCGGGGGCCTGGTCGACGGGCGCGCCCAGGGGATGGGGCGCCGCGGGCGCACCCGCACCCGCGTCGGGCGAGACAGCGGCCGCCGGGGCGTCTCCGGCCGGGGCGGCGCCCTCTGCGCCGCGCGGCGCGTCGGCGGGCTCGGGTGCGGCGCAGGCGGCGGCCAGCAGGAGGGCGGCCGCGCACCAGGGGGCCGGGCCTGAGCGCTTCGAGAGGATGTCCACGGTGGTCGTCTCCGGGTCCGGGGGCACGGCGCCGCGCCGGGACGGCGCCCGGGGCGGACGGCGGATCACCGCCCCTCGGTGCATCGGATGTGCCAGCCACCCCCCCTCGGGGAGCGGGGCGCAGAATCCCGCGCCGCGCCATGGTTTGCGCCCCGTCGGCAGGGGCCGGTACCCACCGCCTCCGCCCACCGACGGCACGAAAACCGTGACATCGGTGTCCCGATTGGGCCATATGTGTCACAGTCGCCCGCGGCCTCGGTGGGACAAACCGCGTCGCGGCGGGCTTTCCGGCGAGACACGCATGGCACGATCCCTGCCGCGGGGAGGGCTCGCCCGCCGCCTGCCCGCACCCGCCGCGGGGGCGGACCCGAGCGCGCCCGGCGACGCGACGTCACCGCACGCGCCGCGCACGCAGCACAGCAGAAACAGAGGACGGAGCGTTCCGACCCGTGGCCGCGATCAACCTGAACAAGCTGCTCCCCCGGCTGAACATCCGGGCGAAGCTGGCGATCGCGTTCGCGGGCCTCACGATCGTGCCGCTGGCCGTGGTGGCCCTGGTGACCACCGTGGGCTCGGTGCGGCAGCTCCGCCAGTCCACGCGGGCCACGCTCGAGTACGACCTCGAGGTGGCCGCGCTTGGCGCCACCAGAGAGATCCGGCAGGCCGAGCAGCACCTGAGCTTTCTGACCGACGCCTACCTGCGCTCGATCCTCGAGCGGCACGAGGCGGCTTCGATGGAGGCGGCGCGGGTGGTGAGCACGTTCCTCACCGCCGACTCGTCGGCGATCTTCCGCGTGAAGGCGATCGACGCCGAGGGCCGCCGCCTGTTCGAGGCCGGGCCCGAGGGGGCGCGGGTCGAGCCCGCCGAGGAGCCGGCCGAGCTCCTCTACGCGTGGATGGGCAGCGAGCTGCAGGGGCAGGGGCGCCGCATCCTGCCGGTCGAGCTGCGCGAGTACCGGCCGGGGCGGGCCGAGGGTGTGATC
>RFGQ01000455.1 GCA_003695865.1 Gemmatimonadota bacterium
CGCCAGCGCCCACACGGCCGCGCCGGCGCCGGCGAGGCGCTCCACCACGACCGCCCCGATCCCCCTGCTGGCGCCCGTCACCAGCACCGTGGTGCCCCCAAGCGGGCCGGTCGGCGGGCTCATCCGATCGGGTCGTGCGAGGCCAGGGACAGCCGCAGGAACTCGTCCCGCGTGCGCTGGTCGTCGAGAAAGGCGCCTCGCATGGCCGACGTGATCGTCTTCGAATGCTGCTTCTGCACGCCCCGCATCAT
This sequence comes from Gemmatimonadota bacterium, assembly GCA_003695865.1. GTDB lineage: Bacteria > Gemmatimonadota > Gemmatimonadetes > Longimicrobiales > Gaopeijiaceae > J028. Next base: position 252 of record RFGQ01000455.1, read on the forward strand.
CATGCACAGGTGATACGCCTCGACCACCACACCCACGCCCACGGGACTCACGATGTCCCACAGCGCCTGCGCGATCTGCTCCGTGAGGCGCTCCTGCACCTGGAAGCGCCGGGCGTAGACCTCGACGAGGCGGGCCGTCTTCGACAGACCCATGATGCGGCCGTGCGGGATGTAGGCGATGTGCACCTTGCCGAAGAAGGGCAGCAGATGGTGCTCGCAGAGCGAGTACATCTCGATGTCCTTCACCATCACCATGTTCCGGTGGCACTCCTCGAACAGCGCGTCGCCGACGACGTCCTCGGGCGACATGCGGTAGCCCCGGGTCAGGAAGGCCATGGCCTTGGTGACGCGCTCGGGGGTACGGCGCATGCCCTCGCGCGCGGGATCGTCGCCGCTGCGGCGGATGATCTCGGCCACGAGCTCTTCGTAGGGAACCCCACTCAGGTCCACCTCAACCTCCTTCGTATTCGACGTAGTGCCGGGGCGTCTCCCACAGGGTCAGGCGCGCCAGGCGCACACCCGCGGGCAGGTGCCCTTCGAGGCGCTCCCAGATGCGTACGACGAAGTTCTCGGACGACGGGATGACGCCCTGCATCCACGGAACCTGCGTGTTCAGGTTGCAGTGGTCGACGTCGGCGACGACCCGCTCTTCGACCAGCTCCTTGAGCGCGCGCAGATCCATCACGTAGCCCGTCTCGGGATCGAGCTCGCCCTCGACGGTCACGAAGAGTTCGTAGTTGTGTCCGTGCCATTCGGGGTTCGCGCACCCCCCGAACACTTCGAGGTTGCGCGCGTCGTCCCAGGCGGGGTTGAACACCCGGTGTGCAGCGTTGAAGTGCACCTCGCGGGTGACGCGGACGCGGGGCATGCGACGGCTCCTGCGGACGTTGACCGGATCGGACGGAGGCGCGCGCGGACGCGCGGCCCGCCCCGGCTACCCCCGAGCCGCGCCGGGGTTCGGCGCGAACGCTCGCGCGGCCGGGCGAGCCTCCCCGGTCGGACGCGGGCCGGCGGCTTGCCCGCCGGCGGACGCACCCCGCATGTTCGCCACCCGGACGCCGGCGGCCGCGCGTCGCGGATCCGCAGCCTCGCGGGGGGTGCGGGCCGCGCCAACCGGAGGTCCGGCACCCGACCTGGCGGACCCGGGCCGGCCCTGCCCCGGCCCACGACCCGAACGGACCACGACGATGACGCAGACGACCATCCACCACCGCGCGCTCCCTGGGCTCGGCCTTCGCCTGTGCGCCCTGACGCTCGTGCTCACGGCCGTGCCGCCCGCGGCGGCCACCGCCCAGGAGACGCCCGAGCAGCTCGCCCGGCGCGTGTTGTCGACCACACCCCTGTTCGACGGCCACAACGATCTGCCGTGGGCGATCCGCGAGAACGAGGACCACCCGCGAGACGTGCGCGCCTACGACCTGCGCCGCACCACGACCGGGCACACCGACATCCAGCGCCTGCGCGACGGCATGGTCGGGGCGCAGTTCTGGTCGGTCTACATCCCGATGGCGGCCGTGGAAGAGGGCGCGGCCAAGGTGCAGCTCGAACAGATGGACATCGCGCTGCAGGTGTTCGAGCGCTACCCCGACGTCTTCGGCGTCGCCACTTCGACGTCGGACGTGAACCGGGTGTTCGGCGAGGGCCGCATCGCCAGCGTGATGGGCATGGAGGGTGGGCACGCCATCCAGAACTCGCTGGGGGCCCTGCGCGCCTTTTACGCGCTCGGCGCGCGCTACATGACGCTCACCCACTCGGGCAACAACGACTGGGCCGACTCGGCCACGGACGACCCCGTGCACGGCGGGCTCACGGAGTTCGGGCGCGAGGTGGTGCGCGAGATGAACCGGCTGGGCATGCTCGTGGACCTCTCGCACACCTCGCCCGAGACCATGCACGATGCGCTCGACGTGGCCGAGGCGCCCGTCATCTTCTCGCACTCCTCGGCGCGGGGCGTCACCGACCATCCGCGCAACGTCCCCGACGACGTGCTGCGCCGCCTGCCCGAGAACGGCGGTGTGGTCATGGTCACGTTCGTACCGTCGTTCATCAACGACGAGGTGCGCGACTGGGGCCGCCTGTCGCCCGAAGAACGAGAGGGCCGCACGCCGCCGCGGGCCACGATGGACGACGTGATCCGCCACATCGAACACATCCGTGACGTCGCCGGCATCGACCACGTGGGCATCGGATCCGACTTCGACGGCATCTCTTCGGTGCCGCTCGGGCTCGAAGACGTGTCGACCTTCCCGGCGCTGTTCACCGAGCTGGCCCGGCGCGGCTGGAGCGAGTCGGACCTGCGCAAGCTGGCCGGCGAAAACGTGCTGCGGGTCTGGCGCGAGGCCGAGGCGGCGGCGCGCAGAATCCAGCGGCTGCGGGGACCGTCGACGGCCACGATCGAGGAACTGGACGGCCCGGTGATGGAGCAGAGCGCCGGGCTCTCCGCACGGAGCGGAGCGCTCCGTACTCACGGCGGCGCCCCGCAGGGCTGACCGCACGCAACACGTCCGGTCGGCGGCGTGTCGGTGAAGACACGGACATCCGCCGTCGACCCCTTCGCAGGAGCAGGTCATGAGCCGAGTCCCGCACCCGCGCCGCCCCTTGCGTGTGGCGGCCGCCCTCACCGTGTTCGCCGCGCTGGCGGCCGCCCCGGCGGCTCCCGGCGCCGAGCTCGCCGCCCAGGGGCGTGAGTTCGAGCTCACGCAGCGCCCGTCTCCTCCGCCCTACTTCGCGATCCGGGGCGCCCGCATCGTGGTGGGCGACGGCCGCGTCATCGACCGCGGCACGGTCGTGGTCGAAGAGGGCCTCATCACCGCCGTGGGCCGCAACGTCGACATCCCCGAGCGCGCGCGCGTGTTCGAGGGCGAGGGGCTCACGGTCTACCCGGGTTTCTTCGACGCACTCACGACCCTCGGTCATCCGAGCGCGCCGGGCGGCGGGGCGCGCGCCGCCGCCCAGCGGCAGGGCAGCGCGAACGACACCTATTCGCGCGGCCCGGACGAC
>RFGQ01000456.1 GCA_003695865.1 Gemmatimonadota bacterium
GCCATGATCGAGGCGGCCGAGCGCGAAGGGGTGCTGAAGCCGGGCGGGGTGATCGTCGAGGCCACCAGCGGCAACACCGGCGTGGCGCTCGCCATGGCGGCGGCGACGCGGGGCTATCGCTGCATCTTCACCATGCCCGACAAGATGAGTCAGGAGAAGGTGAAGCTGCTGCGTGCCTTCGGAGCGGAGGTCGTGATCGTGCCCACGGCCGTGCCGCCCGACCATCCCGAGCACTACAACAAGAAGGCCGAGACCATCGCCGCCGAGACGCCTGGCGCGGTGCTTGCAAACCAGTTCTACAACCCGGCCAACCCGGCGGCGCACGAGGCGACGACGGGGCCGGAGATCTGGGAGCAGACGGAGGGCCGCGTGACGCACTTCTTCGCCGGCGCGGGCACGGGCGGCACGATCACCGGCGTGGGGCGCTTCCTCAAGGCGCAGAAGCCCGACGTGCGCATCGTGGGTGTGGACCCCGTGGGCTCGATCCTCAAGGACTACTTCGACACGGGTGAACTCACCGAGGGCCAGCCCTACAAGGTGGAAGGGCTCGGCAGCGACAAGATTCCGGGCGCGCTGGACATGTCGGTGATCGACGAGTGGGTGCGCGTCTCCGACGCCCAGGCGTTCCAGATGACGCGGCGGCTGTGCCGAGAGGAGGGCCTGTTCGTGGGCGGCTCTTCGGGCCTGCTCGTGCACGCCGCGCTCGAGGTGGCGCGCCGCGAGAACGACCCCGACGCCGTGATGGTCGTGCCGCTGTGCGACTGGGGCGAGCACTACCTCACGAAGGTCTACGACGACGAGTGGATGCGTGAGAACGGCTTCCTGCCGCGCACGACCCGCTCCGTGCACGACCTGCTCGCCGGCAAGGCGTCCGACGCGCCCGACCTGGTGTCGGTCGAGCCCATGACACCGGTGCGCGTGGCGGTGAGCACGCTCACCTCGTACGGCGTGAGCCAGCTCCCGGTGATCCTGGAGGGCGAGTGCGTGGGGTCGATCGCCGAAGGTGAGCTCATGGCGGCCGTGATCGAGAACCCCGACCTGCTCGACCGCCCGGTCGAGTCGGTGATGGACGCGCCCTTCCCGGTGGTCGACCGGCACGTGGACGCCGAAGAGGCCACGCGCCTACTCACGAGGCGTAACGCGGCCGTCCTCGTGCGGGACGGTGAGCGCCTGACCGGGATCCTCACCCGCTACGACGTGGTGCAGGACCTGACCGGGGCGCGCGGGTGAGGATCGCCGTCCTGCTGGGGGGCTGGTCGGACGAGCGGGCCGTCTCGCTGGCCTCGGGCGCCCAGGTGCTCGCCGCCCTGCGCGCCGCCGGCCACGAGGCGGTGGGTGTGGACCCGGCGTGCGGCGTGCTCGACCGCGAGACCGAGGCCGCGCTGCGCGAGGCCGGCGTGGGAGGCCCCGCGCCCGCGCCCGCCGGTGCGC
>RFGQ01000457.1 GCA_003695865.1 Gemmatimonadota bacterium
CGGCACCGCCACGCCCCTCGGCCTGCGGGCCGGCGTCCGTCGATTCGGGGCGCACGACGCCCTCCCCGGCGGCAGGCTCCACGGGCGAAGCCTGCCGGTCCTGCATATCGATGTCTTCCGTCATCTCTTCCCCTCATGACGAGTCCGGACTGGCTCGTCACGCGCGCCCGTACCAAGTTGACCGAACGGCGTACCTCTGGGGCCTGAACGGCTGAGGTCTCCTGCTCGAACGGCTCTAGCGGGACGGGAGGAGTCCGAATGGCGAGGCCTCGATCCGGCCTCGAAATTAGAACCTTCGGCCGCCGACCGTGTCGCGCGGCTCCGTAAATGTTCCACGCTTCCCCGTCGGGGGCAAGGGATAGCACACGTGAAACACCCCACGAGTTCCCCGACGGACCGGCGCGCGTTCCTGCGGGCCCTCGCCGGCGCCGGCGGTGCGGCCGCCCTCGCGCCCGCGCTGGGCCGCTACGAGGCGCTCGCGCACGAGATCGCCTCGCTGCAGGGCGGAGCGTGGAGCGCGCCGGCGCTCCGCGAGCGCTACCTTCTCGCTGCCGACGTCTCGTATCTGAACCACGCGTCGATCGGCACGGTTCCGAAGGCCGTTCACGAGGCACACGTCGCCTACCTGCGCCTGTGCGAAAGCAACCCCTGGCTCTACATGTGGGGCGGTGCCTGGGAAGAACCGCGCGAACGTGTGCGCGCCGCGGTGGCCGGGGTCCTCGGCACGTCCCCCGACCGGGTCACCCTCACCCACAACACGACCGAGGGCTTCTCGATGGTGGCTGCAGGGCTCGACCTCGGCCCCCGCGACGAGGTGCTCTTCAGTTCGTTCAACCATCCCGGCGCCTCGGTTTGCTGGGAGCATCACGCGGCGCGCCGCGGCTACCGGGTTCGCCGTTTCGCGCTCGCGGCGACCGACGCGCCCGGGTGGAGCGCCGATGACCTGGTGCGCCTTCACGTGGAGCAGATCCGGCCGGAGACGCGCGTGCTGGTCGTGCCGCACGTGGACAACATCGTGGGAGTGCGGCTTCCCCTCGAGCGCCTTGTGCGCGCGGCGCGCGACGCGGGTGTTGCGTGGGTGCTGGTCGACGGCGCCCAGAGCGCGGGTATGATCCCGGTCGATGTGGACCTCAGCGGCGTCGACGGCTTTTCCACCAGTCCGCACAAGTGGCTCCAGGCGCCCAAAGGTCTCGGTGCCCTGGTGCTCACGCCCGATCTGCGCGCCCGGGTCCACCCCACATGGGTCACCTGGGGACAGGAGCGCTGGGCGGGCACGGCCCGAGCCCTCGAGGACTACGGCACGCGAAACCTGCCCGAGCTCATGGCCCTGGAAGATGCGATCGCGTTCCAGCGGGCGCTCGGCGTCGACGCCAAGGAGCGACACTACCGGGCGCTGCGTGATCACCTGAGAGCGCGGGTCGAGGCATCGCCGGCCCTGGCATGGGGGTCGCCGACGTCCTGGGACCTCGGCGCCTCGTTGTGCAGCATCCGTGTTCGGGGCCGGCCCGCAGCCGATGTGTCGGCCGAACTCTACGAACGCTTCGGCACCGTCGTGCGCCCCTTCGATCTCGGCGGGGTTCAGGCTCTGCGCGTCTCGCCCAACGTCATGAACGATCGAGCCGAAATCGATCGCTTCGTCGAGCACGTCGAGGCACTTCTGTGAGCCGCTCGGCACCGGGCGGAGCCGGGGGCCACGGGAAACACCCCGGCCGAGCCGAAGAGCTCGAAGCCTCCACGCCGCAGGAGCGTGGCCCCCCGAATGGTGAGCGCGAGGCGCCCCGCTGGATGCTCGTGGTGCTCGTGGCGGCACCCTTCGTGGCGGTCGCGGCGCTGATCGCGCTCGAACTCTGGATCCGGGGCTGATGCGGGTCGGGGAACCGCCGGTGTCCGCCGCACGCCCCCTCCTGTCCCCGTCATGGGACAGACCGCTCGCTCCTCCGAAGGTGAACCGGAGAGACCTATCCCGTTGACGGACAAGGTCTTGGGCCTATCCGCCGACCCTGGCACGATGTGTGCCCGTAAGACCGACGCAGTACGCGTGGACGCTCTGCGTTCGAGCCGCGCCCGGTGGCCGGCCTCGAGCAGGCGGCGCACACCATGGAGGTCGACGTGAAGCGGTGGATCGTGATTCCCAGCATGGCGGTCGCGCTGGCGGCGCTGCCCGCTCCCGGAGGGGCTCAGCACGTCTCGGCGGGGCTTTCACTGTCGTTCGGGGTCGGGCCCGTCTCGGCGGGCCTGAGCTTCGGTGTGACCGATCACGATCACTACTTCGGATCGCACACGCACGGCTACACACACCTGGACCCGTGCCTGTACGATCCCTGGTTCGATCCGTACTGGTACGACCTCGGCTACGACTGCTTCCACGCCTGGCACGGACACGGGCATCGTCCCGTTTACGCGGCCCCGCTGCACTACGCGCCGGTCGTACTCGCTCCGGTTTTCGTGGTGCCACCCCCGCGCATCTCGGGGTTCTTCGTCTCGTTCTCGTTCGGGGATCCCTACTACGATCCCTATTACGATCCGTACTACGATCCCTACTACGGCTTCGGTTACGGTTACGGCTACGGGTACGAGTCGTTCTCGTTCGGCTTCGGGCATGGCTTCTCGTACCGCTCCGCACGAATCTACGCCCCGCCCGCCCGGGTCGTCGCCGTGGTCCCTCCGCTCCGGCCGGTGAGGGTGGTGCGTACCCCCGACCGGGGCTACGCGCTCTCGTAC
>RFGQ01000458.1 GCA_003695865.1 Gemmatimonadota bacterium
CGCGCCCGCCGCCGCACCGCCCGGGAGCGGCGCGTCGGCCGCCCGCCAGGTGCGGCCGTAGTCGTCGGTGCGCAGCACGCGGGCCCGCCGGGCGTTGCCCGCGGCGATCCAGCCCACGCCGTCGGGCCCCGTGGCCGCGCAGGTGCCGCTCGCCGCGAAGCCGCCTTCGCCCGGCTGGGCGGCGGGCAGCGCCCCGGCGCCCAGTCGCGTCCAGGTGCGTCCGCCGTCGTCGGTGCGCAGCACGTAGAGCACGCCCTCCACCGCGTCGCCGTAGGCGAAGCCGGTGTCCGCGTCCCAGAACGCCGCGCAGTCGAGGAACCCGTCGGGGTGGTCCATCAGAAACTGAAGCGTCCAGGTGGCTCCGCCGTCACGCGTGCGGTAGAGCCGCGAGAGCGTGCCCGGCCCGGCGCTCAGAAGCGCGGCCGTGCGCTCGTCGAAGGCATCGACGTCGCGAAACTGCAGGCTGTCGCCCGCGGGGGTGGCAAGCCGCGTCCAGGTGGCGCCGCCGTCCGTGGTGCGCAGCACCACGCCCCGGTGCCCGCTCACCCACACGAGCGAGGTGTCGACGGCGCTCACGGCCTGCAGGAGCGCGTCGGTGCCGCTCGGCTGGGGCGTGAGCACCAGGTCGGCGCGCGGCCACGGCCCGGCGGCCGCCGAAGCGGCTGCCAGCGCCGCCGTGCCCAGCAGGACGCCGAACGATCGCAGGGGTCGTTTCATGGCCATGGCCCCAACCTGGGCCGCTCGCCCCCGCCCGGCCAGACGCCCTTGCCCGCCGGCGCCCGGGCGCGCATGGTGGCGCCCGTCCGGCCCGCCGCCCGCTTCGACCCGCAGCCCCGAGAGATGCCGCCCAGCCCATGACCGGCCGCCCTCCGACCCGGCGCAGGTGCCCCCGGGCGCCACGCCACCGATCCCCGTACGGGTGTTCGCGCCTGCGTGCGGGCGCGCACCGTCGCCGCCCGCTGCTCGCGGGCGTCCTCTCCGTCGTCCTGCTGACCGCCGCCGGCGTCCGTCCGGCCCCGGCCACCGCGCAGGTCGTGGTCCCCCGCGCACCCATCGACACGCTGCTCGTGGGCGGGCGCGTGCATCTGCAGTTCAACACCACGCCGGTCGAGGGCGAGCCGTCCTCGGAGTTCCTCGTGCGCAGGGCGCGCCTCTACGTGAACGGGCGCGTGAACGAGTGGATCGACGGCGTCGCGCAGGTCGACGTGTCGGGCGGGCGCGCCTCGGCGCGCTTCGCGTTCGTGCGCCTGTGGTTCGGCGAGGCGCTGCAGCTCTCGTTCGGACAGTTCAAGCGTGCCTTCGACCTGTTCGAGCTCACCAGCTCGAGCCGCATCCTGGTGGTCGAGCGCGCGGGCGGGGTGCGGGGGGTGGAGTTCGGAAGCGGATTCAGGTGTGCGGCGATGCGGGGCAGCGAG
>RFGQ01000459.1 GCA_003695865.1 Gemmatimonadota bacterium
CCGTAGCCGGTTCACGACCAAGGAGCGGCAGTGAGGGATGGCGATGCCCTGGCCGATGCCGGTGCTGCCCAGGTTTTCCCGGCGCTTGAGCGTCTTGTACAGGATGCCCTCGGCCTTCTCGTCCATACCGAGAAGCGCGACCATCTCCCGCAGGATGTCGTCCTTGGTCTCGCCCCGGAGGTCCAGGTTGACGGCGTCGGCCGTGTAGAGGTCGTGCAGGCGCATACCCACGCTCCCCGGCGGGGGCCGGTTGGGATCGAACGCTGAGGGTCGAAGGACTGGAATATCCCCGAGGGAGCGGGCGGTGTCAAAGGGCGTGACACCCGGTGCGGGATCGGCGGCGCGGGCGGAGGACGAAGACGTGGAAACGGGGGGGAGGCGAGCGTTCGCGGAGCGGGCCGCGGGCCCCGCGCCCTCCGCACGGCCAGTCGACGGTGTATCTTTAGCCCATGTCCATGGACCTGTTCGAAGCCCTGCGGAGCGATCGCACGCCGCTGTTCCTCGCGCCCCAGGCCGGCGTGAGCGAGAGCCCGTTCCGGCGTCTGTGCCGGCGCTTCGGCGCCGACGTCGTCGTGAGCGAGTTCGTGAGCGCCGACGGCATCGTTCGGGGTAACCCCCGCTCGGACCGCTATCTGCGCTTCGACGAGGCCGAACGGCCCATCGGCATCCAGATCTTCGGCTCCGATCCGGTCATGATGGCCGACGCGGCCGCGTACGTCAGCGAGGTCTACGCGCCCGACTTCGTCGACGTCAACTTCGGCTGCCCGGTCAAGAAGATCGTCAAGCGCAACGGCGGTTCTGGCTGCCTGCGCGACCTGGGACTCGTGGAGCGCATCGTGCGGGCCGTGGTCGACGCCACCCCGCTGCCGGTTACGACCAAGATCCGCAGCGGCTTCGACGAGCCTTCACGCGATCCGGTGGGTATCGCCCTGCGCTGCCAGGAGGCGGGCAGCCGCATGGTGACGCTGCACCCGCGCACGCGCACCGACATGTACTCGGGCGTTGCACGCTGGGACGAGATCCGCGCGCTGGTCGAGGCGTTGGACGTGCCCGTGGTGGGCAACGGAGACGTCTCCACCGGCGACGACGCCCGCCGCATGCGGGACGAGACGGGCTGCCACGGCGTCATGATCGCGCGCGGCTCGCACGGCAATCCCTGGATCTTCCGCGACGCGCGGGCCGCGCTCGACGGGCGCCCGGTTCCGCCGCCGCCCGACATCCGCGAGCGCTTCGCAGTGTGCCTGGAGCACGCGCGGAACGCCATCCGCTACGGAGGCCGCGACCCCGAGGTGGCGGCACGGGAGTTCCGCAAGCACCTGGGCTGGTATACCAAGGGCATGCCCGGCGGGCGGGCCTTCCGCTCGGAGCTCTTCCAGGTGAACAGCCTGGAAGAGATCGAAGCGCGCATCGCGGGGTATCTGGAGCGGGTGGAAGAGGGCTCGCTGGAACCCGTGGGATGAGGGGGCCGCAGGCGCTGGTGGAACCCGGGACCGCGGGGGCCGGGTAGACAGGTTTTCGCAGGCTGGATCGCACGCGGGGCCCGAGGCCGCCGGGGTGCGGCCCCGCACACGACGACCCGCACAAGGGGGCGACACGGTTTCGACGCGTCTGGTGAAGGTGGAGTAGCGTGCCGAGGTTCCCAGGAACCCTCGTAAATCCTCTGGGAAACATCACAACTGCCAACACTGATCTGGCTCTGGCTGCGTAACCAACCGTAGCCCGTCCTCCGATCGGCCCGCCCGAGGCGGGTCGGAAGGACGTCGATAAGTCGGGCTGGCCTCCGGCCGGCGCTGTCCCGACGGAGGCGAGACGACAGGCAGCTAGCCACCGGGGTCGGTCGCTCGCTCACCGCCCGGCGGCGAAGCCAAGAGTGACGCTACGCACGTAGAAGCTCTGCGGGATCCAGGCGCGGACGGGGGTTCGACTCCCCCCGCCTCCACTCCGAACGCGGCGCCCTTTGGAG
>RFGQ01000460.1 GCA_003695865.1 Gemmatimonadota bacterium
GGACCACATCGAGCGCCGGGTCTTGCTCGAGGGGCCCCTCTCGGACGAGCAACGGGAACGCCTGATGGAGATCGCCGATCGCTGCCCCGTGCACCGCACGCTCGAAGCGGGGGTCGACGTGACGACCGTGGAGGACGTCCCCGGCGCTGCGAGAGGAGACTGAGGGGGCTGGAGGCGGCACCGACCGGCACCGGGAGGGTGGCGCCGCCGGCTAGGGCCGGAGCGGAGGAAACCGTTCCGGCGGACGCCGGTGATGGGTCGCCTGCTCGTAGGCGAACGCCAGCCGGAACAGCACGTCTTCGCGGTAGGGCCGGGCCAGCAACTGGAGCCCCGCGGGAAGCGACCCGTAAGTGAACCCCATGGGCACCGTGATCGCCGGCAGTCCGGCGGCGGGTGCGAGGATCTGCGAGTTGTCGCCCCGGTACTCCTCCACGGCCCGATCAAGGTGTGCAGGCGGTGCTGTCCAGGTAGGGTAGACCAGCGCGTCGACCCCTGCGGCGTCCATGGCACCGACCACGAAATCGCGGAAAGCCATCCGGCCGGCGTGGTCGAAGAAGTCGGGACAGGGCGGATCCCAGTCCCGCGGGTGCACGTCGGCCGGCAGCTCGGCGAAGCGGCGCAGGCGGTCTTCCACGTAAGGGCTGTACTGCCCGGTCTCGAGCACGTCGGCCACGTCGTGGATCGGAGCGCCCTCGCCGAGGGACTCCAGGTACACGTGCATATCGTACCGGAACCGGCGGCAGAACAGGCCGCCGCTCAGCCGGTCGAAGAGCCCCTCGAGCCGGAGCGGATCGACCAGAATCGCGCCCCGCGACTCGAGGTCGTCCAGCGCCGCTTCGAAGAGGCGCGCCACGGCAGTGTCCGTCTCGGCCGGATCCACCAGCTGCCGGACCACCCCGAGGCGGGCCCCGGCCAGGCCGTCTCGATCCAGAAAGGCCGTGTAGTCCGCGTGCGCCCGGCCGCGGCCGTCCTCGGTGTAGGGATCGGCAGGGTCGACGCCCACCACCACGTTGAAGAGCCGCGCCGCGTCCTCGACGGTGCGCGCCATGGGCCCGGCGACATCGCGATCGAACGAGAGCGGAATCACACCGTCCCGACTCGTCAGACCGAGTGTGGAGCGGATTCCCACGAGCGCGAGGTGCGAGGACGGCCCCCGGATCGAGTTCCCCGTGTCGGTGCCC
>RFGQ01000047.1 GCA_003695865.1 Gemmatimonadota bacterium
GATCGAACTCGACCTCGAGCCCCTCCTCGAAGAGCCGCCGCACGCGGGCGCGGCTCTCCCGCACCTGCGCGTCGAAGGACCCCGTCGAGACCCGCTCGTGGACGCAGCTATGGGTGGCGTCCTGCGCCGCGTGGAGCAACGCCAGCACGTCCTCGGGCAGCTGGTCGCCGAGGGGCTTGAGCAGGTCCCGGACCTCCGTGGCGCGGCTGACGCTGACCCCCGTGACCTCGGAGCCGTACGACACGTTGAACGAGGGCACCCCCATCGCCACGTTCGGCAGGATGAGGTCGTCGGTGGGGACGGCGGTGGCCAGGCGCGTGCCGAGTGAGTCGCCCCGCGCGACGACGCCGGCCGGCGGGATGAAGGTGTTGACGTACGCGCGGCCGGTCGGGTGGGCGACGGTGTTCATGTTCACGCCCCGAAAGAGCGTGAGCACGTCCGCGTGGGGAACCAGCGGCGCCATCGGCGCGCCCCACAGGGCCTCGGCCCCACCGATCGTCACCGGGATCGGCGTCCGATACTCGGCGGGCAGCAGGTCGAAGCCCATGTCGAGGCTGCCGGGGTAGTCCCGATCCCGGGCGTCGGCCCCGAGCAGGACATCCCAGCCCCCGTTGAAGAACAGCAGCACCGTGCGCCGGTCCTCGGGGCTCGCCGCCAGCAGGCGAGTCACCGGGGCCAGGCCGCTCACGGCGCCGAGGGCGCCCAGGCTGAGGGCTCCCTTCAGGAACCTACGTCGACGGAGTCTCATCTTCTTCATCGCTCGCAGCTCCCAGTCAGTAGGTGAGGAAGTCGGGGTGCGTGACGAGGCCGACGCAGACCGCCTGCCAGCGATCCTCCATGGCCTCGTCGGTGAACTCGCCCTCCACCGGCGGCGTGGTGAGCACCGTCATCCATGGGCCGAGCCGTGGGTCGTCGTCGGAGGTGATCTCCACCGACAAGAAGCGAAGGAAGAGGTAGCGGAGGTTCGCCGCGAGGGCCTCCGGCGCGCGGTCGCGCGCGGAGACGTGCCGGAGGATGGCCCCCTCTCCCGCCGGGGCCGTCCGATCCGCCAC
>RFGQ01000461.1 GCA_003695865.1 Gemmatimonadota bacterium
CGCCCATCACCTGGCGCTCGAGCGCGAGTTGGCCGACTTCTTCGGGCGGCGCGGCGCCATCGTGTTCTCGGCCGGCTACCTGGCCAACCTCGGCATGATCAGCGCGCTCGTCCGGCGCGGCGACACGGCGGTGATCGACCTCGACTGCCACGCCAGCATCTACGACGGCTGTTCGCTGAGCGGCGCCGACGTGCTGCCCTTCCGGCACAACGACGTGGCGAACCTCGAGCGCCGGCTCGACCGCCTGGGCGAGCGGGCCCGCGACGCGCTCGTGATCGTGGAGGGGATCTACTCGATGCTGGGCGACCGCGCCCCGCTCGCCGAGATCGCCCGGCTCAAGGAGCGCTACGGCTTCTTCCTGATGGTCGACGAAGCGCACAGCCTCGGCGTGTTCGGCGCGACGGGCCGGGGGATGGCCGAGGAAGCCGGCGTCGAGGACACGGTGGACTTCGTCGTGGGGACCTTCAGCAAGAGCCTGGGAGGCGTCGGAGGGTTCTGCGTGAGCGATCACCCCGAACTCGACCTCGTCCGCTACGCCAGCCGGCCCTACATCTTCACGGCCTCGCCGCCGCCGTCGGTGGTGGCGTCGACCCGCGCGGCGCTGCGGGCGCTGCGCGAGCGGTCCGACCTGCGCGAGCGGCTGTGGGAGAACGCGCGGCGCCTTTACGGACGCCTGCGCGAGCTCGGCTTCCGCCTGGGTCCCGATCCCGGCCCGGTGGTGGCCGCGCGCTTCGACTCGGCCGAGCGCGCCCTCGCTTTCTGGCGCGGCCTGGTGGAGCGTGGCGTATACGTGAACCTCATGCTCCCCCCCGCCACGCCGGGCGGAGAATCGCTCGTGCGTTGCAGCGTGAGCGCCGCGCACACACCAGAGCAGGTCGACCACATCTGCGACGCGTTCGCCGCGCTGGGGCCGTGAGCGGAGCGGTAGCCACCACGCACCCCGACGCGCTGCGTGAGCAGGTGGCCCGCCTCGCCTCCCTGCCCGTGGCGGACGAGGCCGACGCGTTCGTCGACGCGCTGCGTGCCCGCTGGGGCGAGGCGCTCGAGGCGGTCGTGCTCTACGGGTCCACGCTGCACCACGGGGATCTCACCCGCGGGCTCGTCGACTTCTACGTGCTCGTGCGGGACTATCGGTCGTCCTACCGCAAGCGCTGGCTGCGCGCGGGCAACGCCCTGCTCGCGCCCAACGTCTTCTATCTGGAGGTGGGCGCCGGAGAGCGGGTGGGTGCGGACCCGGGTGGGGGCCGAGCCCGGGGTGCGGGTTCTGAAGGGGCCGACGTGGCTCGTCGCTCCGAGCCGCTGCGGGCCAAGTACGCGGTGATGTCGCTCGACCACTTCGAGCGCGCGTGTGGCGACTGGTTCCACCCCTACATCTGGGCCCGCTTCGCGCAGCCGGCGCGCCTGGTCTTCGCCCGCGACGACGAGGCGGCGCGGCGGGTGCGCGCCGCCCTGGCCACGGCGGTCGTCCGCTTCCTCAGGGAGAGCGCGCCGCTGTGCGCCCCGGCCTCGCCCCGCGAGACCGCCGCCGAGGTCGGCGCGCTCGACCTGTGGCAGGCGGGCCTCGCGGTCGCCTATGCCTCGGAGCTGCGGACGGAAAGGGACCGACAGGCCGTGTTGACCCAGGTGAACGCAGACGCTTTTCGCACGCTGACGGCCGCGGCGGCGCCCGCCCTCGCCGACCTGCTGGAGCCGGTCGGCGACGACCGCTACCGGCCCCTGGCGACGCCGGCGCAGCGGAGCGCGGCCGTGCGCCGCTGGCGCTGGCGGCGGCGCCAGGGGCGGGTGCTCTCGATCGCGCGCCTGGTGAAGGCCGCCTTCACGTTCGATCGAGGCGCCGACTACCTGGCCTGGAAGATCCGACGGCACACCGGCGTCGAGATCGAGGTGACCCCGCTGCTGCGCCGCCATCCCGTGCTGTTCGGCCCACGCGTGCTCGTGGCCCTGCTCCGAAGGGGCGTGGTGCGATGAGCCTCGGTTCGCTCGGCCGCCGCTCTCATCGGGAGGACCCGTGCTCCTCGAACTGAAGGTCCTGCTGGGGATCCTGGCCTTCGGGCTGCTCACCATGCCCGTCTACGCGCTCACCGGCGCACACCGCCGTCC
>RFGQ01000462.1 GCA_003695865.1 Gemmatimonadota bacterium
CAGTCGACCCCGGCGGGCGCGTCGAGGCGCGCGCCGACGGCCGCACGCAGGTGCGCGTCACCACGCCCACCGGGCTCACCGCGACCGCACACGTCTACGTCGTGGACGGCGTGATCGCGGCCGTCCTCGACGGGCGCGTGGTCGAGACGACCATGGGTGGCGAGCCCGGCACCCGCGGGGGATCGGGCGGGGCACGGGGGCCCGCGTACTCGGCCGACGGCGCCCGCCTGCTCTGGGCCGAGGGCGGTCAGGTGGTCGACGCGGCCACGGGTCCGCTCGCCGAGGGCGCGTGGCCGGCGCTCTCGCCCGACGGCACGAAGTTGGCCTTCGAGCGGGCCGGCGCCCTGTGGATTGCCAACGAGGACGGCTCAGGCCCGGTCGACCGGGGACCCGGGCTGGCGCCGGCCTGGCAGGAGGACGGCGAGCACCTGCTGCTCGGCGGGGGTTCGATCGAGCGGATCCTGGGCAACGGCGAGGGGCGTGAGACCGTGGTGCCCGAGGCCGGCGCCCGGCTCCCGAGCGTCGGCGCCTCGGGCGCGACCCTCTACGTGGGCCCGGACGGCCGCGTGCACCGGCTCGGTGGCGGCGTCGCGCTCGACGTGGTCGTGGGCTCTCGCGCGACCGCCAGCCCGAACGGACGTTGGGTCGCGGGCGCCCGCGAGGGCGACGGCCAGCTCTTCGTCGCGCCCCTGGCGGGTGGCGGTCCCGCTTTACCGGTCGACGGGCTCGCCGCTCTGAGCGACCCTGTCTTCCGACCCGAGGGGCTCGCCCGCGCGCCCGGACCGCCCGAAGTCACGGCGCTCGATCCGGCCGAACCGGTCCCTGGGCGCGAGGCTTCGGTGCTGGGCGCCGGCTTCGACTGGATCCTGCCCGCCAACACCCGGGTGTTCTTCCCGACCGGCGAGGGCGAAGCCGAGGCCGAGGTCCGCGCGGTCGCGGCCGATCGCATCGAGGTGGTGGTGCCGCGCGGCGTCGTGGCCGGCGACGTCCGGGTGACCACACGCGTGGGCGAGGCCGTGCTGTCCATCGTCCCCGCGGCCGGCACCGTCACCGTAGGCGCGCACGCACCGTGGGACGCGCCGGTCGAGGGGGTGCGCTTCACGCTCGCGAGCGCGACCGACACCGCGCGGCTGACGACCGACGCGGAGGGCGTCGCGGCGAGCGAAGCGCTGCCCGTGGGCGACTATACCCTCACGGTCGAGCCGCCCGAGGGGTTCGACGTCACCGGCGCGCCCCCGTCCACGGTCACGGTCGTGGCCGGTGAGAGCGAAGTGGACGTCGAGGTCACGCCGCGCGTGCACGCGCTCGCCTTCGACGAACTGCCCGGTCGCATCCCGGTGGGCGACGTGATCGATCTGGTCGTCGTGGCCACCGACATCCGCGGTGACGAGATCCCCCGGGTGGACCGGGCAGACTGGCGGAGCGGCAGCGGCCGTCTGGACGTGTGGGGCTCGGGTCTGCGGGGCCGCGCCGCGGGTGTCTCTCCGGGGCCCGAGGGCTCGGTCTCCCGCTTCAGCGTCACGGTGCAGGGTGTGCGCCTGGACGGGTCGGTCGAGGTCCGCTCGTTCATCGCGGGCACGGTGGCCGAGCCGGTGGTCACGCCGGCGCCGGCCGGCCTCGCCCGAGGCGGCGCGCCGCGCACGCTCCCGCCCGTCCGCCGAGCGGCGGCGGGCCGAACGGTGGTGCCTTCGCCCCTCGCGGCACCGCCGGGCGTCGACGTGCGGGGCGTGACCGTGCAGCTGTTCCAGGGCGAGACCCTGCTCGCCGAGACCACCACCGGCGCCACGGGCGCCTTCCGCTTCGTCGGGCTCCCGGCCGGGTCGTACGACGTGATGCCGGTGGCGCCCTCGGGCAGCGCCATCTCGCCGACTTCGGCGGCCGTGACGCTCGACGACGACAACGTGGTCGGCGACGTGGCCTTCACCATCCAGGCGGTCGCGCAGCAGACGCTCACGCTCTCTCCGCCGAGCAGCGAGCGCCTGCCGGGCGGCACCCAGCGGTTCACGGTGACCTCGGGCGAGACCGGTCCCTTCGACTGGCTGGTCAACGGTGTGGTGGGGGGCGGCGCCACGTTCGGCACCATCGACACCACCGGCTTCTACGTCGCGCCCGGCTCCGTGCCCTCGCCCGCGAGCTTCCCGGTGTGTGCGCGTCTGCGCAGCGACCCGAGCGTGCAGGGCTGCGCCACCGTCACCATCGAGCCGATTCCGACCGCGGGCGAGGACGTGGTGGTCTTCAACGACCTGAACATCTTCGCCAACGACGGGCTCACCGAGCCGAACAACCACACGCTGGTGCGCAACATCGTGAACTTCACCTCATCGGGGCCCCGGGCCTCGGCGACCCGCGTGCTGTGGGATCACGGCCACAACTCCGACTGCTCGATCTCCACCTGCGGCGCGTTCAGCTCGAACATGGCCACGACCCGCTCGGTGATCGAAGGCGAGGGCCTCACGCTCGACACGATCATGTCGGCGCAGGGCACGCTGGTCGACATCCCCGGCGACGTGCGCGTCATCTGGCTGTGGATGCCGCAGGTGGCCTACACCCGCGACGAGATCAACGCCCTCAAACAGTTCGCGGCCGAAGGCGGACGCATCGTGTTCGTGGGCGAACACGCCGGTTTCTACCAGCGCATCGACATCGAGAACCAGTTCCTCGCCGACATGGGCGCCCAGATGACCAACGTGGGGGCCATGATCGACTGCGGGTTCCATACACAGCCGCTGAGTCGCATCGCCACCCACCAGGTCACGAGCGGTCTGACCGCCTACCGCATGGCCTGCGCGTCGAAGGTCGTTCCGGGCCCCAACGACTTCGCGATCCTCTTCGCGTCGGAGAACGGCGTCGACGTGCCCATTGCGGGTGTCGCCAAGATCGACGTCACGCCGCTTCCCGAAGAGGCGCCCATGCCCTCCTCGCGCCTGCGCCTGAAGGCGCCCTTCGACGGGCCGCGCACCGACGACCCTACCGGCGCGGACCTGATCGCGTGGATCCGCCGCCGCTGAATCCCGCGCGTCTTTAGTTTTTTCTTGCTCCCGCGGGCGACCCCCTCAGATATTTGAAC
>RFGQ01000463.1 GCA_003695865.1 Gemmatimonadota bacterium
CGCCGCGTGCCTGGAGCGCCGGTCGCGCGGATCGTCGGAGCGGCAGGTGTCGCAGGCACACCCCACCACGGGGACGCCGAACGACGTACCGGTGCCGAGAAAGGTGAGTCGCAAAGGCCTGGAACCGGGCTGGGCACCGCCCCGGCCGGACGGACGGGCGGTGCGACGGGCTCAAAGGGTTTCGACCCGCATGGTATTGGTCGTGCCCGACTCGTGGAAGGGGTAGCCCGACGTGACCGGCACGTGGTCGCCCTCCTTCCCTGACCCCAGCTCGATGACCGCCCGACAGCCGAATCGGGTGAGCGTCTCGTAGCTCACCTCTTCCACGTCGGCAAGCACGGGCCGCACGCCCCACACCGCCGCCAGTTGACGATACGTGAGCGCATCGGTGCACACGGCGAAGACCGGAACGGGCGGGCGGTAGCTCGACACCAGGCGGGCCGCGAAACCGCTGCGCGTGATCACGATGATGCCGGGCGACCCGAGCTGGCGGGCGGCGCTCACTGTGGCCGCCGCCACGGCGTGCTCCCGTCCCGACGCGCCCGAGCGCATGGCGCTCACCGAGACCGTGTCGTAGAGCGGTCCGTACTCGAGCACGCCGCTCTTCTCGATCTCGGAGGCGATCCGCACCATGGCCTCGAGGGCCCGCACCGGGTAAGCGCCCACGGCGGTCTCGCCCGAGAGCATCACCCCGTCGGTGCCGTCGAGGATCGCGTTCGCCACGTCCGAAGCCTCGGCCCGGGTGGGGCGGGGGTGCTCGATCATCGACTCGAGCATCTGTGTAGCGGTGATCACGGGACGCCCATGGAAGTTGGCCTGCTGGACGATCCGCTTCTGGGCCAGGGGCACCTGTTCGTAGGGGAGCTCGACGCCGAGGTCTCCGCGGGCGACCATCACGGCATCGGTGGCCTCCAGGATTTCTTCGAGCGCGTCCATGGCGCGGGCCATCTCGATCTTGGCCACGACCAAGGTGCGCTTGCCCACCCGGCTCTTGAGGTCGATCACGTCGGAAGCCCGGCGCACGAACGAGAGCCCGACGTACTCCACGCCCACGCCGAGCGCAAAGTCGAGATCCGCGAGGTCCTTCGGAGTCAGCGAGGGCGCCTGCAGGTCGACGCCGGGCAGGTTGAGGCCCTTGCGGCTGCGCAGGAGCCCCCCGCGCACCACCGTGAAGAACGCCCTGCCCCCTTCGGTGCCCGTGCACTCGAGTTCGAGCAGTCCGTCGTCGAGCAGCACCCGGTCGCCGGGGCTGAGATCTTCGGCAAGGTGAGCGTAGGTCGTGGGGATGTCGCCCTCCGACTCCGCGCCGGGTTGAGCCAGCACCACGGTGGCGCCCTCTTCGAGCGTGACCGGTTCGGGAAGGTCGCCCACGCGGATCTTGGGGCCCGCGAGGTCGGCCAGGATGGCCACCGGCCGCCCCGCCCGGTCGGCGGCGGCCCGCACGGCCTCGATGAGCCCCCGGTGCTCGGCGTGGCGTCCGTGCGACATGTTGATGCGGGCGACGTCGAGCCCTCCGTCCACGAGGGCCTGGATCGTGGCCGGGTCGCTCGACGCCGGTCCCAGCGTGCAGACGATCTTGGTTCGGAGCATGGCTTCCTGGCTCGGCGGCGCGAGGCCGCTCCATGGGTTAGGGGCCCACCCTCCGGCACCTGGCGAGCGCGCGGGGAGGGAGCGGCCCCGACATTGTGCGCCCGAAGCGTCGACGTCAAACTAATGGGCTTGCGCGCCGGGCGCCGCCCGCTCCACTCCAGCGCGCCCACGAGGAACGGGACGACGCCTCAGCCATGCACGCCGACTTCATCGACACGGAAGAGGGTCTGAGGGACTTCGCCGAAGCCCTCGCCGCTACGCCTCGCTTCGCCCTCGACCTCGAGGCCGCGGGCTTCCATCGCTACTCCGACCGCGCCTGCCTGATCCAGGTGTCGGGAGGGGACCGCACCTGGGTCGTCGACCCGCTTGCCGTGGACCCCACCTCGGCGCTGCGCGGTCCGCTCGAAGACGCCGGCCGCCCCGTGGTGGTCCACGGAGGCGACTACGATGTCCGTCTGCTCAATCGCGACTTCGGCCTCGCACCGCAAGGGCTGTTCGACACCCGCATCGCCGCAACGCTCTGCGGTGAACCTCAGGTCGGGCTGCAGGCGCTGCTCGAACGACACCTCGGGGTGGAGATCCCCAAGAAATACCAGCGCGCCGACTGGGCGCGGCGCCCGCTGCCGGACGACATGGTGGCCTACGCCGCGAACGACACGCGCTACCTGGCCGATCTCGCCGACATCCTCCGCGACCGGCTGGTCGAGCTCGGACGCCTCGCGTGGGCCGAAGAGGAGTTCCGGGCGCTGGAGCAGGTGCGCTGGGACGAGGAGGAGCAGGTCGACCCGGTCACGCGCGTGAAGGGCGCCCGCGACCTGACGCGGCGGCAGGTGCATGCCCTGCGCGAGGCCCTCGCCTGGCGAGACGAGATCGCGCGGCAGCGCGACCGCGCGCCCTTCCGCGTCGCCGGTGACCCGGTGCTGGTCGAAGCCGTGACACGGGAGATCGACGACGTGGGAGCGCTCGCCGCCCTCAAGGGCATGTCACCCGCGCTGGCCGAGCGCCACGGGCGGGACCTGATCGAGCGCCTGCGACGAGTCCGGGCACTCCCCGACGGTGATCTGGTGGGTTACCCGCGCCCGACCACCCGCGGTCCCGGGCGCCCCACGCCCGAGGTCGAAGAGCGCCTCGACCGCCTCAAAGCCGTGCGCAACGCCCACGCCCAGGCCCTGGGCATCGATCGTGGGGCCCTGCTCTCCAACGGGCACCTGCTGGCGATGGCATGGGATCCGCCCGCCGACCTCGAGGAGCTCGCCGCCCTGGGGCGGCTGCGCAACTGGCAACTCGACGTCCTGGGCGCGGACCTGATCGAGGCGCTGCACCGCTCGACCTCCTGAGCCCGGAGGAGCGCGTCCCCCGGAAGAAAGCGAACGGGCGCCCCCTGACGAGGGCGCCCGTGACCGTGCGCGGGAACGGTGACGCAGCCGACGTCAGGCCGCGTCCTCTTCCTTGCGCTTGCAGTCGATGCAGTAGCGGGCGTGCGGAAGCGCGTCGAGACGCTCGAACCCGACCTCGGCGCCGCAGGTGTGGCAGCGTCCGAAGTTGTCGGGGTCGGCGTACAGGCGGCGCAGAGCCTCCTCGATCCGATAGAGGTAGCGCCCCTCCTTGGTCGCCATCACGGCGGCCTTTTCGCGCTCCATCGCCTCGGTGCCCTGGTCGGCCATGTGGTCGGTGTAGGCCGAGAGATCGGAATCGGCGGACTCGCGCCCGGCCTTCGCCATCTCGTCGAACAGGCCGAGCGCCCGCAGCGCCCGCTTGCGTTCGTCGAGCAGGCGCTGCTCGATGTGCTTGAGCTGCTTCTTGGTCAGGACGGACTTCTTCCCCACAGGTTCCCCCGTCGGAATCCGGTTCTCGCAGAGCGGAAAAAGGTAGCGGAATCGGCGGGGCGAGTCCATGCGGGATCCGGCCCGAACCACCCCGTTTGGCGGCGCGAAACGCGCCGGGCGCGGCGTCACCAGCGGACCAGCGCGCTCCCCCACGTGAATCCCGACCCGAAGGCGGTCAGGCAGAGCAGGTCGCCCTGCGAGAGCAGGCCCTGCTGCACGGCCTCGGCGAGAGCGATGGGGATCGTCGCGGCAGTGGTGTTCCCGTAGCGGTCGATGTTGTTGTACACCCTCGTCTCGTCCAGGCCGAGCCTGCGACGCACCATCTCCGAGATCCGCGCGTTGGCCTGGTGCGGGATGAGCAGGTCGATGTCTTCGACCGCGAGTCCGTTCTCCTCGAGCGCCTCGTGCACGGCCTCGGGCATGCGCTGCACGGCGTGCTTGAACACCTCGCGGCCGACCATGCTGGGATAGTGGCGCCCCTGCTCCAGGTCTTCGGCCGAGATGCGGGGATGCCGGTAGCTCGCCGCGGCGTCGCACCAGAGGAGTTCGGCGTGCTCGCCTTCGGCGTGAATGTGGGTGGAGAGCACGCCGCGGTCGGGGTCGTCGGACGCCCCCAGGACCGCCGCGCCCGCCCCGTCGCCGAAGAGCACCGCCATATCGCGGCCCCTCGTCGACACGTCGATGCCCGTCGACTGGATCTCGACCCCGACCAGGAGAATCGTGGCGTACCGGCCGCTGCGGATCCAGGCGTCGGCCACCGAGAGGCCATAGAGGAAGCCCGAACACTGGGCGCGCACGTCGAGCGCCGGGATCCCGGTGCCGCTGAGCCCGAGTTCACGCTGCAGAAAAACCCCCGTGCCGGGGAAGAAGTGGTCGGGACTGAGCGTGGCCAGCACGATCGCATCCACGTCGGAGGGTTCGAGCCCGGCCGCCTCGAGGGCCCGCCTCGAAGCCCGCGCCGCCATGGCCGCGCTGGTCTCGCCCTCTTCGACCCAGCGCCGCTCACGGATGCCCGTGCGCTCCCGGATCCACTCGTCCGACGTGTCCATGCGACGGGTGAGCTCTTCGTTGGTCACGACGCGCTCGGGCACGTCGAAGCCGGTTCCGAGGAAGACGGTGCGAGGCACGGTGAAGCTCTCCGGCTGGCGGTGGAGGTGCGCGGACGGACCCCGGCAAGGTCCGGCGGGTAGTCGGCCGCGGGGACGCCCGGACCGACGCGGCCCGGATCGATCCCGCCCTGCGAATCTGGGACGGAAGCGGACAGGAATCCACCGTGGACCACATTCAGTGCCGCCGCTGCGCGGCCGAGAAGCCGGCGCTCGAGCGGGCGCCCTTCCGCAACGAGTTGGGCGCGCGCATTCAGGCCGAGATCTGCCGCGAGTGCTGGGCGGAGTGGCTGCAGCACCAGACCCTGCTCATCAATCACTACGGCCTCGATCCCCGCGAGCGGAAAGCGCGGGACTTCCTCTACGAGCAGATCGAGACGGTGCTGCTCGGCGGCGGCGAGGGCGAGGCGATCGATACCTCGCAGCAGGGCTCGATCGAGTGGTGAGCCGGGCGCGCCGGCGCCCGCCCCCCTACTCCACCACCACCGCCCGGCGCCGGCAGGCCTCGTCCCACGCGAGGCGCACCAGCGCGCCGCCCTCCCACGACGCGACCACGCCCGCGGCACCCGGGCACAGACCGTCGAGCACGTCGAGCGCGTCTCCGTGGATGCGCCCTCCGAGCTCGAGCAGCAGGTAGTCCACCCGGCCGGCCTCCCACGCCCGGAACTGATCGCCCGGTGAGCCCCACGACGGCCCCGGTCCGCCCGGTCGGAAGGGCGCGCTGGGCGCGGCGCGCCGGTCGGTGTGCAGGATGAGCGCCGGCCACAGCTCGGGGGCGCCCACCACCGCGTCGGCCTCGACCACCCGATCGATCGCCTGCACCGCGGGCGCGAGGAGCCGCTGGCGCACCTCGTAGGGCCGGCGCACGTCGCCGTGGACGGCCGCGAACGCCGAGGCCGCCACGAGCAGCACCGCCCAGGCCGCGACCACCCGCCCGGGCCAGCGCCCCGGAAGCGCGGCCGCCGCCACGGCCGCCCCCATCACGAGGACGGGCGCCAGCGGCGCCACCAGGCGCGGCGCGTGGTAGGGCCAGAGCCAGAGGGTGCCGGCGTAGGCCAACACCCACAGCAAGGGCGTGCGCGCGCCGCGCCG
>RFGQ01000464.1 GCA_003695865.1 Gemmatimonadota bacterium
AGATTGGTCAGCGTAGAGGAGCGAAATACGTCGTCGTGAAAAAATGAGAGCCGCGAGGTGGCGCGGCCTCGCGGCTCCGCTCGGCCGGCGCATCGCCGCACGCGCGTTGCCCTTCGGGGGGCGCGCTCCGGCGCGCACGATCGTGGTGCCGCTGCGGACCACGGCGGCGCGGGCCAGGCGCCGGGGGTTCGACCAGGCCGTGCTGCTCGCGCAGGCGGCTGCCGGCGCGGCCGGGCTGCCCGTGCGGGACGTGCTTCAACGCCGCGAGGGACCCTCACAGGTCGGGTTGCCCGCCGACCGGCGCTGGGATAACGTCAAGCACGCATTTGCGGTCCGGGCCGGGGCGTCGTCCATCGTCCGCGGGAGGACCGTCCTGCTGGTGGACGATGTCCTCACCACGGGAGCGACGGCGAGCGCCGCGGCGGTCGTGTTGAGCCGCGCCGGCGCCCAGCGCGTCGTGCTGTCGACCTTCGCCCGGGCCCTTCCCGAGACCCACGCTTCCTGACTCCGAGGAGCTTCCCCATATGCCCGTACGCGTCGCCATCAACGGATTCGGCAGGATCGGACGCAACGTCCTCCGTTCGGCCAAACAGGCCGGCGCCGATCTCGATTTCGTGGCGGTCAACGACCTGACCGACACCCACACGCTCGCTCACCTCCTGCGCTACGACTCGGTCCACGGCCGCTACCCGGGCACGGTCGAGGCCACCGACGACGCGCTGGTCGTGGACGGCGACGAGATCCGCGTATTCAGTGAGCGGGACCCGGCCAAGCTGCCCTGGGGCGAGCTGGGAGTCGACATCGTCGTCGAGTCGACCGGTATCTTCCGCGACCGCGAGAAGGCCGCGCTGCACCTCGAGGCCGGGGCGCGCAAGGTGATCATCTCGGCGCCCGCAAAGGGCGAAGACATCACGATCGTGCTCGGCGTGAACGAGGACCGCTACGATCCGGCGTCCCACGACGTGATCTCGAACGCGAGTTGCACGACCAACTGCCTGGCGCCCGTGGTGAAGGTGCTGCTCGAGTCCTTCGGGTTCGAGCGGGGTCTCATGACCACCGTCCACTCCTACACGAACGACCAGGCCATTCTCGACCTGCCGCACAAAGACCTCCGCCGGGCGCGCGCGGCGGCCGTGTCGATGATCCCCACGACCACCGGCGCCGCCAAGGCCACGGCGCTGGTGCTTCCCGAGGTGGCGGGCAAACTCGACGGGATGGCTATCCGGGTGCCGACGCCCGACGTCTCGATCGTCGATCTGGTCGCGGTGGTGGGACGAGACACGGATACCGCCGAAGTCAACGGGGCGCTCCGGGCTGCGGCCGAGGGTCCGCTCGCCGGGATCCTGGCCTACACCGACGAGCCGCTCGTGTCGGTCGACTTCACGGGCCACTCCGCGAGCTCGATCGTGGACGGTGCGAGCACCGCGGTGGTCGACGGCCGCCTCGTGAAGGTGCTCTCGTGGTACGACAACGAGTGGGGCTACTCCTCGCGCGTGGTCGACCTGGTGCGCTTCGTGGGCGAGCGTCTGCCCGCCGCGGTCGAGGGGTGAGCCGAACATGAGCGCCGCGGCCGCGTTTCCGTCCTCGACCTCCGGGGGCGGGAGCGCGGCCGCGTTCTCCTTCACGTGTCCGGTGTGCGGATACCGCGGGGGCGCGACGCTCTCGTCGGCGGGCGCCGAGGCCGAGGCGAGGTGTCCGCACTGCCGGACGCGGCTGCTGCTCACCCATCCGGGGCCCGGACGGGAACGCGCGCGGGCCCGGGTCGTGTTGGACCACGGCCCGGAGACGCCCCACTGAGCGAGGCCGACTCGGCCGGCGGGCTCCCGGCCCGTTCCCTCCTTCGGCGGGTGTAAGTCGATGGCGCGCAAACCGTATAAGCGTTCGATGCGAACCGAAACGAGGACCCCGGATGCGCGGCCGTCGGCTCCCGCAGCCGAGGGCCGCGACGCTCGCGAGGACGCTGCGTTGCCGCCCGACTTCGAGCAGTGGTACCACGACCACCGCACGTCGGTCTACCGCTACGTGCGTTTTCGCGTCGCGACGCGCGAGACGGCCGAGGACGTGACGTCCGAGGTCTTCATGAAGGCGTTGCGCTCGCTGCACCGCTACGACCAGCGAAGGGCGTCGCCCCGCACGTGGCTGCTGCGCATCGCGCGTAACGCCGTCACCGACCACTTGCGCTCGCTGCGGCGGCGCGGGTCGCTGCACGTCTCGCTGGACCGCATCCCGGATCTCGTTTCGCAGGCCGATTCGCAGGAGGAGCGGGTGCTGAAGGAGGAGCGCATCCAGACGCTGCTCAACGGCACGCGAACCCTGCGTCCTGCGGACCAGGAGATCCTTTCGCTCCGTTACGGAGCGGGGTTGAGCAACGGCGAAATCGCCGAAACCCTGGGCATCACGCCCAACGCGGTGGCCGTGCGGCTGCACCGCGTTCTGCGGCGCCTCAAAGAGGCCGTCGCCGAGATGAACGTCTGAACCGAAGACGGTTTGCGATGATAGAGGAGCACGACAACGAACTCGACCCGCGGCTGCCGCCGGACCTGGCCGCGCTCGACGAGGAGCTCAGGGCGATCGGAATCGCCGAGCGGCCCTCGTTCGGGCCCGAGCTGGAGGCGGAGCTGCGTGCACGCTGGCGCGAGATGCGTCTGCGCGAGGCTCGGCCGCGCTGGGGCCGTTTCGCCGCCGCCGCCGTCGTGGCGCTGGCCCTGGTCGGGCTGGGGGCGCCGCAGGCGCGGGCGTCGCTCGCCTGGCTGCTGACGGCTCTGCGGGATCCCGAGCCGGTGCAGCCGGCCGCCGAGCCGCTGCCGCCGGCGCCGGGGCCGCTTCCCGAGGCGCCGCTTCCCACGCTCGTCGAGCCGACGCTTCCCGAGCCCGGCGACGGGGGCGACGGCGCGGCCGTCGACCCGGGCGTGCCTCTGCCGGGTGAGGCGCCCGACCCGATGGTCTTCACCATGCCCGAGATCCTGGACCGGGAAGCGGTCGAGGAGGCGGTGCGGGCACACTACCCGCGGGAGCTGCAGAGAGCCGGGGTGGGCGGTGAGGTGCTGCTGCGCCTGTGGGTCACCTACGAGGGCCGCGTCGACCACGTGCAGATCATCCGCGGCTCGGGGGTGCCCGAACTGGACCGCGCGGCGCTCGAAGTCGCACCCGACCTGCGGTTCTCGCCCTCGCGGCTCCGCGGGCAGCCGGTCGGGACCTGGGTGGAGATCCCCATCCAGTTCGAGCCGCGGCCCGGCGCGGACGCGGGACCCGACGCAGGTCTTTCCGTGGCGGCGCCTGCAACCGGCGTACGTCCGCTCGACCTCGAACTCCCCGAGGAGTTCGTGGAGGGTGACTTCCTGGCTTCGCCGGCGACCGAGGAGGAAGCGCGCGGCCTGCTCGCCCGGGCGCTGGGCGAGGACGCCCGCCGTGATCCCTGGCGGGGCCGGCTCGACGCGCTCGTTCGCGGGCAGCCGCCCGAGGGAGAATTCCCGACGCGCTGGCGCACGGCCGCGGCGACGGTGCTGGAAGGGGCCGTCGAGCGCGACCCGGTGAACCCGCTGCCCGCGCTCGCGCTCGCCCGCGTCCGGCGGGCCCAGGGCCTGCGTACGCAGGCCCTCACGCTGCTCGACGA
>RFGQ01000465.1 GCA_003695865.1 Gemmatimonadota bacterium
ATCGTCCCTTCGTTGATCCCACCCTCGCCCGCGATGTGCGAGTGTGCGTCGATGATGCCGGGGATGATCCACTGCCCGGTCGCGTCGATCACCTGCGCGCCGCGGGGGGCCGAGAGGCCGGTGCCGATGTCGGCGATGCGGCCGTCGCGCACCACGATCTGCCCGTTCTCGATGCGCTCGCCCGTGCCCGTGAGGATCGTGGCGCCCGTGATGAACCAGGTGTCGGCCTCCGCGTAGGGGCCGCGCGGCGTCATGGGCGTGACGCCCGCGAAGGTCACCGGCTCGGCCGCGCGCTCCCCGCGCGCGCCCTCGGCGCGGCCGCCGCCCTCTCCGCCCTCCGCGTCCCCGCCCTCGGCGCGGCGCTCGTCGGAGGTGTCGGCCTCGTAGGGCCGCCCGTCCACGAACACCATGCGAACCCGGGCCCCGGCGTCGAAGAGGTCGCCGGCCGTGACGGTCAGGTTGGCGATCTTGCCCTCCTCGACCGTTCCCACCCGGTCGGCCACGCCGAACATCTCGGCGGGCGCGAGTGTGAGCGCACGCACGGCCGCGTCGCGGTCGAGCCCGGCGGCCACGGCCAGGCGCACCGCGTCGAGCGCCTGCGCCGGATCACGCAGCCCGTCGCTGTAGAAGGCGAAGGGAATGCCCGCCCGGGCGAGCGCCGCCGGCGTGGTCGGCGCGCGCTCACGCAGACGCAGAACCGAGAGGTCGGGTTCCGCCTCGGGGTCTCCGTTGCGGGCCGCTTTGGGGAAGTCGAGGCTCACCAGCACGCGCACGCCGCTCCCCGCCAGGGCAGGCGCCGCACGGTACCCCTCGTGCGCCCCGTAGAGGATCGCCTGCAGGCCGAGTTCGTCGGCCAACCTCGCCATGCGCTGCATCTGCACTGCGGTCGTCGCGGGCAGCAGCACGGGCCGGCCCTCGCGCACAACGTCGAGCAGCGGCGCGAGCGCCCGGTCGTAGGCGGGCCGCTCCAGGCCCTCGGGGTCGCGGTTGTAGAGGTCCCAGACCTCTCCGTAGCGGCGCGCGTCGAGGAAGGTCTGCCGCAGATAGGCGATGGTGCCCATGAGCGACCCCGGGAAGCCGCGGTGCCCCGGGCCGCCCCGCAGGTTGATGCGCAGCGCCGAGGGCGTGGCGAGCACCATGTCGCGTCCGAACCCGCCGGCCAGGCCGATCACGGCCGCCTGGCCGGGGAAGAAGCCCTGATCGGGCGAGGTTAGGGCCGTTGTGAAGCCCGCCGCGCGCCAGCGCTCCAGCCGGCCGTCGTCGGGATCCAGATCGTCGGCGGCGTTGACCCAGGGCGTCGTGGC
>RFGQ01000466.1 GCA_003695865.1 Gemmatimonadota bacterium
GCTCTACCCCGCCGGCCTCGAGGCCGCCGACGCCGTACTCGCGCAGCTCGACCCGGGGCGGTCCCTCACGCGCGAGTACCGCATCGAGAGGCCGGACGGGGTAGAGCGCTGGGTGGAGGCCACCCTCAAGCCGCACGTCGACGACGGAACGCTCGTGCGCATCGACGGCATCGTCTCGGACGTCACCGAGAGCCGCGAAGCGCAGGCCGAACTGGCGCATCGCAACGAGGAACTCGTCACCCTCTACCGCATCTCGGAGCTCACCCTCGCAGCCGAGAGCCTGCAACAGGCCTACGACGAAGCGCTCGCCGAGGTCAGCCGCGCCACGGGATTCCCCATGGTCTGGATCGAGCACCACGACGCCGAACGCGATCTCATGCGCGTGTCGGCGGCCCACGGCCTACCCGACGAAGCGACGGGGTGGGCGATGCCGATGCACGAGACCCCCTCCGGCTCCGTTGTGAGCACGGGCAAGGCCGTAGTCGAGCGCGAGGTGCGCACCCGTAACGACTTCGAAGCCGAGGCGTTGGCAGGGCTCGACCTCCACACGTACATGGCGTTCCCGCTCTACCGGGGCCGCTCGGTGTCGGGCACGCTCACCCTGGCCCACACCGAACGCCTCGACCCGACGCCACGGCTCGTACGCTGGGCGGGGTCGCTGGCGCACTCGATCGCGGCGCTCAGCGACCGGCTCGCCTCGGAGGACGCGCTCAAGGAGAGCGAACAGCGCTACCGCCGCTTGGCCGAGCAACTCCAACAGGCCAACGACGAACTCGAGGCGTTCGCCTATTCGGTGTCTCACGACCTGCGTACGCCGCTGCGCACGATGACCGGCTTCGCCCACGCGCTGCTCGAGGCCCACGGCGGCGAACTCTCGGAGGAGGCGCGGGACTACGCGCGGCGCATCATCGAGTCGGGCCGCCGGGCCGAGGACCTGATCCGAGACCTGCTCGCCTACTCGCGTCTCAGCTTCGAGTCGCTCGAGCTCCAGCCCGTCGACCTGGGCGAGGTGGTGGCCGAGGTGAAGGACCAGGCGGCGGTCGACCTGCGCGACTCCGGAGCCGAGGTCATCGTGGAGTCCCCCCTTCCCACCGTGCGGGCCAACCTGACCACCCTGGTGCAGGTGGTGTCGAACCTGGTGTCGAACGCGCTCAAGTTCGTCCCCGAAGGCCGCACGCCCCGCGTCACGATTCGCGCCGAGGAGCGCGACGACGTGGTCCGCCTGTGGGTCGAAGACAACGGCGTCGGGGTGCCCGAGGGGCAGGAGGAACGGATCTTTCGGGTCTTCGAGCGCCTCGACGAAGCGGCCGAGCGCCCCGGCACGGGCATCGGACTGGCGATCGTGCGGCGGGGCATGGAGCGTATCGGCGGGCGAGCGGGGGTCGAGGCGCGCGACGAGGGTTCGGCCTTCTGGATCGAGGTGCCGCGCGAGCGCAAGCGAGGGTGGTCGCCCTGGAATCGCGGGCGGAAGAGCGCGAGCTGACGGCCGGTGCGGTGGCCGGGCAGCATGAAGGCC
>RFGQ01000467.1 GCA_003695865.1 Gemmatimonadota bacterium
CGAGGTTTCCCGAGGTGTACGTCGACAACCGCGAGTGGGACCGTATCCCGCACCTCATGCAACCGGCCTGGTCCACCCGGCTCCGGATCCCTCCAGGGTACCGTGCTGTGCTCGCCGCCGATCCGGAGGGGTCGGAGGGGATCGCGATCGACAACTTCTTGCTCTTCCGGGTTGCCACCGCCGACTCGGTCGACCACTTCATGGTGGGCCTCGTCAGCCCCATCCACCCGGTCCACGTCGGCGGCGCCACGGGGCCCGTCGTGCGGCGCATCGGTCCCGCCCGGTCCACGCCGGGTCCGGTGGACCTGACGGGCGAACTTCCGGTCGGACGCCCGTTCATGCTCACCGCATGGGCACTCGACTACGGGGGCGTGGGCTACATCAGCGACGTGTACCTGGTGCTTTCGCCTCCCGACGTACCCACCGACACGGTCGTCAGCACCTTTACGCTCGGGAGCCCCACCGTTCGCGACACACGCTTCGCCGGCCGGCAGCGTCGCCTGCGCGCCGACATCGACAGGGCCGAGCGGAACCTCGCGGACGCGCGCTCGGCCTACGACGCCGCCCGGGCCCGCGTCCTCGAGCTCGCGGAACGAACCGAAGAAGCCCGGCGGGCGCTCGCCGAGGCTGAAACCCGCCTCGAGGAGGCCCGCGTGGCTCTTGCGAGCCTGCCCGAGGAGGCCGCGGCTCTGGAGCTCGATCTCGACGCCATGCCACCGGCTCTCGCGAACCTCGTCCGCGCGAAACGGAGCCTCGAGGAAAGGGCCGAGGCCGCGCGTGAACGACTCGTCGCCGAAGGCGAGACGCTCGACGCCGAAGAACGCGCCCGAATCCTGGAGGACATCGCTTCCGCCGAGCGTCAGTTGGAACCGATCGAGCGCGCCATCGCCACGCGGATGGCCGACCTGGACGCGCGGCCGCGGGGAGAAGGTGGGCCGGTCACGTACGCCCAACTCGAAGCCGATCGTGAGGCCGTGCTGGCGTGGCGTCCGGAACTGGAGGAGCTGCTCGAGATCGCGCGCGGTGAGTGGGAAGACGCCCTCCGTACCCTCAGGGAGGCTCGCACCGACCTGTCGATCGCTCAGGGTCAGGCGGACCTCGAGCGGGAGCGAATGGATCGGCTTCAGGGAGACGTGGACCGACTGCGAGAGGAGTTGGACGCCCTCGGCTGGTTGGGTGAACTCGCTACGATCCAGGTCCGGGCCTCGGACCGGGTGATCTACCTGAGCGCGGTGGATTCCACCGCCTTCGATCTCGTACGCAGCGTGTCGGCGCAGTTGGGCGAGTTGCGCCGTGAGCGCCTGTGGTTCGATGTGGAGCGTCGACGGGCACGGGAGCGGTTCGTGGACCTGACGAACGAGGTCATCGCGCTCGAGAGCGACATGGTCAACCGCCTCTGGTTCGATTTCATCCAGCTTTACCGCCACGAGGCCAACGCAGCCGGCCGTAGCCTGGGGGTGTCCGCCCTGTTCGGCGGCCCCGTTGGCGTCATCGCCGACGCCGCCGTGCAGATGGCCGGCGTTTTCGTGTTCAACGAGGGCGGCGTCGCGTTCGAGCACTACGACGAGTCGGCGATGCGCAGAGCCTTCCACCAACGGAAGGCCGAGATCGAAGCACAGTCGGGCGGGGGAGCGGACGCCGACGCGTGCTCGGGCACCGCGTTCGAGGACTACGCCCGGGTCGAGCTGGGCGCGCCCCCGGTGCCTCGGTGGTCCGCCGGCGTGCGGACCGCGACCAACCTGGCCGATCAGGCGTGGGCGCAGGGTGCGAAGGACGCGCTCGGCCAGACGGGAGAGTGGGTGCGTGCCAAGGCGGGCGTCAGAGCGGCCCGCGCCAACCTCGAGGCGCAGCGTCGTGAGCTCATCGACGCCATGCGCAACGGCCGCAGCGCCGCCAGGGGCACGACCGCCGTCACCGGGGCCGGTGGTCCCACCTACGGCTCCTACCACACCGCAATCAACCGCGAGCGGAGGCTGCTCGAAGGCTGGACCCGACGGCTCGACGAGTTCCGGTCGCTGAAAGCCTGGGGGCGCACGGGCGCGAAGGGCGTCGGCAGTTTCCTGGCTGGCATGCTGTTCGAGGAGTACAAGGATTGGCAGCAGTCGGAGATCCTCGCCGAGGAACGCGATGCGTGGGCCGAACTCTTCACGAAAGAGCTCGAGGCGTCGCTCGCCTGGATGGTCTTCATGAGGACCGGCTGCGCCTACTGGACGCTGAGCGACGAGGTCGCGTTCCTCGCGCCCTACCACGAGCGGCTCCGCGCCACCGTCGATCCGCTTGCCGCGGTGGTCATCACTCAGAACGACCCGTTCACGAACCAGGATGAACTCGTCGTGTCGCTGCCGTGGCGCGGTCGCGGCAACTACCGGCTCGAGGTCACGGTAGGCGGCGTACGTGGCGAACCCAGGGGAGCCCGTGAATTCGTCTTCCCGCCGGGCAGCTTCGATCACCTCCCGGACGGTACCCGCCTGGAACTCGTCGTGGAGGTGGTCCCGAACTAACGAGGCATGGGGGCCACGTCGGCCGCCTCAGGACTGCCTCCTCAGACCGAGCGCCGTGAGCGCGCGCAGTTCGTCCCAGCCGCGGGGATCGAGGGCCCGCAGCAGCCCGGCGCACAGCGCACCGTACAGCAGGGCACTCGCCACCACCGCCACGCCGACGCCGGCGAGCGTCCCGGGCCCTGGGCCCACGAGCAGCCAGCGCGGCCCCGCGGTCGCCGCTGCGGCCGCTACGAGCGGGATCCCGAGCGGCGCCGCGAGCGCCCGCCAGGGCATGGAGAGAATCCTGAGTCCGTACCGGGCCTGCGCAATCGTGGCGATCACCATGGCCAGGGTCATGGCGGCCGCCGTGCCCTCGATTCCGAAGCGCAGCGTCGCGGGCACCGCCATCGCGAAGGCGAGCACGAGCTGCGCCGCGAGGATGCGCGACTGTACGCCCGCCCGGCCCAGCCCCATGAAGACCGCTTCGAAGGGAATGCCCGCCGCACGCACGAACCCGAACACGCAGAGGATGCGAAGCGCGGGCACCAGCGGCAGCCACTCCGCCGAGAGGGCCCAATAGGTGAGCGGCTCCGCATAGACGAACAGCGTGGCCGAGACGATCGCGTTGACCAGCGTGGTGATGCGCAGCGTCGCGACCGTGCCTCGACCCACGCGTTCGCGATCGGTCTGCAAACGCGCGAACGCCAGGAACGTGATCTGCGCAGCCACGTTCGCGACCTCGGTGGCCACCAGGTTCGCCAACCGGTACGCCATGCGGTACAGGCCCAGCGCGGTGCTCCCCACCAGTTTGCTCACCAGCAGGTCGTCGCCTTCGAGCAACAGGAACCCGGTGAAGCGCTGCACGAGCACGTGGCGGCCGAAGCCGAACAGTTCGGCCGCGCGCGCCCGCTCGAAGCGCAGCCGCGGCCGGTAGGGGTGGAGCGCGTACGAGGTCGCAACCATGACCGCGTTGCGGGCGAACAGGCCGTAGGCGAGCGCCATGGGGTCGCGCGTCACCCACGCCGCAGCGACGGCCACGACCGCGTCGGCCACACCGGCCGGAAACTCGTTGCGGAAGCGCGTGCGGAAGTCGAACTCGCGGGTGACGAGCAGCATTCCGGGGTTGCCGAGCCCCGAGATCATGGTCGCGCCTCCGATCGTGACGAGCAGGGCGACCACCTCGGGCTCGCCCCACCACGCGGCGGCGGGCCCGGCGAGGGCAATCAGCATCCCCCCGAGCAGCAGCCCGCGCGCGGCCAGCGCTACGAAGACCGTGTCCAGGAAGCCCCGCGGGTCACCCTCGCGCTGCAGCAACGCGACGTCGAGGCCCACGCGCGACAGGTTGTCGAGGCTCGAGAGGATGACGAGGGCGATGCCGAAGAGCCCGAAGTCGTCCGGCCCCAGGAGCTTGGCGAGCACGACGAGCCGAAGCAGGCCGACTGCGTGCACCGCACCCCGCGCCGCACTCGCCCATCGCGTCGCCCGGGCGACCCTCGTACCCGAGGGGGTCTCGTCGCTCAGCGCGCCGCCTCCTGCAGCGGACGCGCCTCGGTTCTGCGGCGCACGCGTTCCTCGGGCGGCTCGGGGATCGTGGCGAGCGCGGCCAGGGCGAGCAACGCCCACACGTGCCTGAAGTCCTCACTGGCGATCGCGAGCCCGTGCAGGGCGACGGCGATCAGCGCCGCGGCGAGCGCGATGTGCGACTGCGACGCGCCCTGCCGGAACAACTCGCGCACGATGAGCAGAGCGCCCCCGAAAAGCAGGACCACCCCCACGAGCCCGAACTGGCCCCAAACGCTCAGGTAGACGTTGTGGGCATCCCAGAGCACGGGATCGCCCCCCGCGACCGGGTCGGCGGCGCGGGCCAGGAACGGAGCGGCCCCCACCCCCGCTACGGGCGCTTCGCGAACCGCCTCGAAGGCCGAGCGCCAGATGTCGGGGCGGATACCGTTCGTCGCCACGCCCTCGCCCCCGGGGAGCACCACCGGAGTCGTGAGCGCCACGAAGGTTCCCGAGGCCATCACCAGACCGGCCGTGATGAGGAGCGCCGGCTGCACGCGGCG
>RFGQ01000008.1 GCA_003695865.1 Gemmatimonadota bacterium
AGCTGAACCCGCTCCTGCAGCCGGCCGGGGGGCGCCGCCTCAGCGACGGCAGCGACGCCCTCGCCGAGCTCTCGTTCGACTGGGCGCCGGCGGAACGCATCGCCTTCAGCGTCACGCCGCGGGTCCAGATCTCTCGACCCGACGAGGGCGAAGACGCCGAAGACGTGTTCCTGCAGAACCTTCAGGCCAATCTGGCGCTCGGGAACCTGATCCTCAGCGTGGGTCGCGACTACGTCGCGTGGGCGCAGGGGGTACACGGGGGCCTTGCGTTCGGCGGGAACGCGCGAGGGCTCGACCGCGTCGAACTTCGCACCGATCGCCCCTTCGCCTTCCCGGGTTTTCTCGGCTTTCTGGGCAGCGGCGCCGCGTCTCTGTTCGTCTCGCGGCTCGAGGAGGACCGCGACATCCCACACAGTTACCTCGTCGGCTACCGCCTGGGACTGCGCCCGGGCCGCGCCTTCGAGTTTGGCATGATGGCGCTCGTGCACTCCGGCGGAGAGGGCGCACCCGAGTCCTCGCTGGGGGATCGCGTCCTCGAGAACATCATCTTCCTCGAGCCGTTCATCGACGCGCAGGCCTCGAACCGGCAGCTCGGATTCGACATCCGCATCCGCTTTCCCGGCGAGCGGGGCGCCGAGCTCTACAGCGAGTACCTCCTCGAAGACCCGCCGGCCAACCTCTCGGTCTACAAGAAGTGGCTCTGGCACGACGTGGGGTGGCTCGTAGGCCTGTGGTTCCCCAGGCTCGATGAGGCCGGTCGCACCGACCTGCGCCTCGAGGGGCGCCACACCGGGCTTCGTCTCGGCCGGCATACACAGTTCACGTCGGGCATGTCGCTCGACGGACAGTTGCTGGGGGACGGGCTGGGTCCGGACGGCAACGGAGCCTACCTCACGCTCGGCACGCTGCTCGGGTCGGACCTTCGTCTGGAGCTTCACGGGGCCGCCGAGCGGCGCTCGCGCGACCGATATCGCTTCGGGCCCCCACCGGGGGGAGGCCCCAACCGATTCGAACGCATCGAGTCCTTCGCCAAGGAGGACCGCGCCCGCGTCCTGGCGACCCTCTGGTATCGCCCCGTCGACCGGCCGATCTCGCTGCGCGTGCGCGGCGGCTTCGAGTGGGCCGACGACTTCGCTTTCGTCGCGGGTGATCGCCGACGAGCCTTTTCTCTGTGGGTAACCGGCTTCTGGAGGCCGTAGCGCGGACGATGAGATTCCTGGCCGTACACCCGAGCTGCCTCCTCTACTCCGAGATCTTCCTGCGCCTCGAACCGCTCGGCCTCGAGCTGGTCGCAGAGGTGGCCCGCAAGCAGGGCCACGAAGTGCGCATGATCGACCTACAGGTGGAGAACCACCGAGCCTACAGGCGCATGCTGCACGAGTGGCGTCCCGACGTGGTCGCCTTCTCGTGCAACTACCTGGCGAACGTGCCCGAGATCATCGACCTGGTGAAAGAGACCAAGGCGCTGCTCCCCGACTCATTCGTCCTGATGGGCGGTCACAGCGCCTCGTTCACCGCCGAGGAGTGCCTCATGCACGCGGCGGGCACGCTGGACTGCGTGCTCACCGGCGAGGGAGAGGTGGGCGTGCCCCTGCTGCTCGACGCGCTCGCGCAGGGCGGCCGGCGCGACATCCACGCGGTGCCCGGCGCGGTGACGCTCGACGGCCGCGGGCCGCCCCCGACCACGCTCGAGAGCCTCGACGACCACATGCCGGCGCGCGACCTGCTGAGGCATCGCCGCAAGTACTTCATCGGCGTGCTCGACCCGGCCGCCTCGATCGAGTTCAGCCGAGGGTGCCCGTGGGACTGTGCCTTCTGCAGCGCCTGGACCTTCTACGGGCGCCGGTATCGGCTGGTCTCTCCCGAGCGCGCCGTCGACGACCTGGCACGGGTGCGCGAGCCCGGGGTGTTCATCGTCGACGACGTAGCGTTCGTGCAGGCCGATCACGGCATGGCGATCGCCGACGAGATCCAGCGGCGTGGCATCAAGAAGCGCTTCTACCTCGAGACGCGGGGCGATGTGCTGCTGCGCAACCGCGAGGTGTTCGCGCGCTGGAAGGAGATCGGCCTCACCTACATGTTCCTCGGCCTGGAGGCGATCGACGAAGAGGGGCTCCGCAAGTTCCGCAAGCGCGTCACCCTGTCGAAGAACTTCGAGGCACTCGAGGTCGCGCGTTCACTGGGCATTCAGGTGGCGATCAACATCATCGCCGACCCCGACTGGGACGAACGGCGCTTCGAGGTCGTGCGCGAATGGGCGCTGGAGAGCCCCGAAATCGTGAACATGAGCATCAACAC
The DNA here is from genome assembly GCA_003695865.1 of Gemmatimonadota bacterium. Taxonomy (GTDB): domain Bacteria; phylum Gemmatimonadota; class Gemmatimonadetes; order Longimicrobiales; family Gaopeijiaceae; genus J028. The sequence goes on from RFGQ01000008.1 coordinate 2,299, forward strand.
GCCGTATCCGGGTACCGAAACCTGGCTGACGGAGTCCAGAAAGCTCGCGACGCGCGACTACCGGCTGTTCGACATCCAGCACGCCGTCTTGCCCACCCGCCTGCCGCTCGAACGCTTCTACGAAGAGGTGGTGGAAACGCAGCGCGTGATGCGCGACAAACACCTGGGCTGGCGAGCGCTCCGGCAGGCCCTGGGCCTGGCCCTGCGGCTGCTGCTCAAGGGGCAGACGAACTTCGTGCGCATGCTGTGGAAGTTCAACAGCAGCTACAACCCCGAACGTCAGGTCGCCGACCACAAGAAGCCCGTGAAGTACGAGATCTCGGTGCCACCCGAGAACCCGGGCGAGATCCAGCGGGAACGGCTCTACGTGTTGCAGCCCCCACCACGGCGCTCCCGCGAGGCCCGCGAAGGAGCTCAGGCCGACTGAGA
>RFGQ01000468.1 GCA_003695865.1 Gemmatimonadota bacterium
AAGAAGCGGGCCGGACCGGGATCGCCCGGTCCGGCCCTCACGCGGAGGACGTGCCCCACGCAGCGTCCCGCGGGCGCCCGCGCCGCGCGGGTGCCCCCCTCAGCCGAGCTTGTAGAAGCGCTCGTCGACGATCCGTCCGTCCCGCCAGCGCTGCACGGCCACCTGATCGTAGTTCATGTCGCCCCAGTCGGCGTGGGTGTAGTCGAAGTGCCACTCGACCATCGACACGTCCTCGCCCAGCGCCACGGCCTTCACCTCGGCGCCCCGGAACTCGGTCACCTTGGCGAAGAACTCCTCCTCGCGCTTACGGTTGGCCTCCTTGCCGCGGCAGGGGTTCTCGGCGTCCTCCCACATCACCACGTCGTCGGCGTAGTACTTCTCGAAGGCCTCCATCGCGCGGCCCTCCAGGATCATGCGGTTGAGGTCCTCGACCCGCTCCCGCAGATCGGTCGTCGTCGCGGTCGTCGTCGTCATCGTGCTTCCTCCTGTTGCGGTTCCGTTGGATACGTGGATCGAGCGTCGTGTCGCAGGCGACGCTCAGGCCTGCGTCTCGCCGCCGCCCAGCGCCGCGTCGATGGACGCGGCGCCGCTGCCTCGGATGAGCACGACGGCGGCCAGGCCGAGCGCCAACAGGTGGTACTCGAAGCCCTCCCCCGCCTGCTGGCCGAACCAGTTCATGAAGAACCCGTTGGCCCAGTGCACCTTGGCGATCGCGCCAAGCATCACCACCGACACGGCCGCCGCGCCCAGGCGGCCGAACGCACCCAGAAGGAGCGCGAGCGACCCCAGGAACTCGGCCGCGATCACCAACGCCGCCAGGAACGACGGGATCCCGATCGACTCGAAGAACCCGATCGTCCCCGAAATGCCCCCGCCGCCGAACCACCCGAACACCTTCTGGGCGGCGTGGGGAAACATCACCAGCCCGAGCACCAGCCGGGCGACCGTGGCGCCCCACTCGGGCTCGGTCTTCACGATCCTGCGCAGGGTCTCGTTCATTCTCCGCTCCTTTCCGCCGGCACGAATCGGCCGGCCGGTGAAGATTTTCTCTAGCTTCAATTACTGACGCGTCACGTGTTAGTCCCGACGTGAGCGCTGCACGCCTGATCCCTCCACGGTTACGCCCCGTCGTCGATCTCACCCGCCGCCAGCGAAGCCCGCATGGCGTCGAGCGCGTCGATGAGGCACGCGATCGCCTCGTCGTCGAGGTCGCGCATGACCAGGCGATCCGCCGCGTCGACCGGCCCGTCCAGCCGCTCGAGCACCGCCAGGCCCTCGGGCGTGATCGCGCAGTAGACGATCCGGCGGTCCCGCTCGCAGCGCTCCCGCCGCACGTAGCCCTCGTCGACCAGACGGTCGACGAGCCGGGTCACGCCCGGCGTCCGCTCGATCATGCGCTCGGCGATCTCGAGCGTGGGCAGACCGCCCGGGCCCGCGCCGCGAAGGATGCGCAGCACGTTGTACTGCTGGGCCGTGAGCCCCTCGCGCTGCACCACCGTGTCCAGGTAGCGGCGCACGCGGTCCGACGTGCGCAGGAGCGCCACCAGCGCCTCCTGCCCCCGTGTCGGGAACGGCCGCGTCTGGCGGATCTCTTCGGTGATGCGTGTGCGTCGAGCCATGGCGATAGTCTACGTGTAGATATTTGATACGTCAAGTACTCGCCGAGAGACCGGCCGCTTCCCGGCCAGCGGTCGACACGATCCCGCGGACCGTCACCCCGGAAAACAGGAGGAGGGAGGAGGGACGAAGGCCCGGGGGGTCGTGCCCACCGCTAGTCCACCCAGGGGACGATGTGGGAACGGATCCACGCGGCGAGTTCGTCCTGGGAAACGGATCCGTCGGCAATCCCGAGGATCACGCCGACGGTCTCGGGTTCGGGGGCTTCGAGTTCGAAATCGTTGAGGGCGAGAAACGTGTAGGCGGCGACCAGGGCGGTGCGCTTGTTGCCATCCAGGAACGGGTGGTTCTTGGCGATCCCGAACGCGTAGGCCGACGCCAAGGAAGGCAGGTCGGACTCCGGCTCGTAGTGCCACTTCTGCTGCGGGCGGCCGACGACGGACTCCAGCAGCCCCTCGTCACGTATGCCGGGGATTCCTCCGTGCTCACCGATCTGGTCGTCGTGAAGGGCCTCGAGGATCGCCCGATCCAGCCAGATGGGTTCAATGGCCACCGCGGCCGGTCACTTCGCGAGCTCGCGGAGCGCGTTCCTGTACTTCCTGGCTCCACGACGGTAGACCGCCATCGCCTTGTCGAACGTGGGGTCGTAGGGTGTGAGGAGCAGCCCTTGGTCGGTAGCGATGACGAAGACCTCGTCTCCGGCCTCCAGATGCAGGCGGTCGGCCAGGTCCTTGGGAAGCGTCGCACCGATGGAGCCACCCATCTTGCGGAGTCTGACGGTACGGACCACGGCTTCCTCCAGAGATCGGGGCACGAAAGAAAGGATAGCACATGTGTGCTATTCCGTCGAGCGTGGTGGGGTCCCTACGGTCGACGCGGATGGAAAGAGCCTGACGGAAGCACGGAGGTCGACGCCCGCTCGCCGCACCCCACGAGGGCTGAGCTCAGCCCCCCCAGGGCGCCTGGACGAGGTCGCCCAGGTCGCGAAGCTTGCCGATGAGCCCCGCCGTCCCCATCCCCATCCCCATCCCCATCCCCATGCCCAT
>RFGQ01000469.1 GCA_003695865.1 Gemmatimonadota bacterium
GCGAGGATCATCGATGGAGCCCGGCTCTCGTACACGGCCACCCGTCGCGGCCCGACGGCGCCGGTTGCCGACGCCGTCGGGCGACGGGCTCACAACCTACCAGGGCTTCGTACGCCCGGAAAGAACATCCGTTTCCATCGGCCCAAGGGACCTTGGCGGGCCGGGGGGCGCCGCCGGACACCGCCCCGATCGGACCGACCCGGCCGGCGGCGGCCGAACGCACCGGGCGCATGGGACCCGTGGTCAGATCGGCAGCGGGACCGGCGTGTCGCCCGACCAGTCGTAGAAGCCCTTGCCCGTCTTCCGTCCGAAGCGACCCATGGCCACGATCCGCTTGAGCAGCGGCGGCGGCGCGTAGCGCTCCTCACGGTACTCGTCGAACATGATCTCCGAGATCCGGTAGAGCGTGTCGATGCCGACGAAATCGCAGAGCACGAAGGGGCCCATCGGATACCCGCAGCCCAGCGTCATGCCCTTGTCGATGTCTTCGATGCTGGCCACGCCCCGCTCGAGCTGCCGGATCGCGTCGAGCATGTAGGGCACCAGCAACAGGTTCACGACGAAGCCCGAGTTGTCCTTCGCCGCGATCGGCTCCTTGCCCAGGGCACGGGCGAACTCGAATGCGGCGTCGAAGACGCCCGGATCGGTCGCGATCGTACGCACGACCTCGACCAGCTTCATCACCGGCACCGGGTTGAAGAAATGCAGGCCGATGACCCGCTCGGGCCGGCTCGTGGCCGCCGCCATATCGGTGACGGTGAGCGAGCTCGTGTTCGACGCGAACACGGTCTCGGGGCCGCACAGCCCGTCGAGCGCACCGAAGAGCTCGTTCTTCGCGTCGATGTCTTCGACGATGGCCTCGACCACGAGATCGCGGTCGGCCAGGTCGGCCAGGTCGGTGGTGAAGGTGATGCGTCCCAGGGTGGCGTCGCGCTCCTCGGCCTCGAGCTTGCCCCGATCCACGGCCCGGCCCAGCGACTTCTCGATGCGGCCCCGGCCCGCGGCCAGCGCCTCGTCGTCCACCTCGCGCACCACCACGTCGAACCCGGCCCGCGCGGCCACCTCGGCGATGCCGCTTCCCATGAGGCCGCAGCCGACCACACCTACCTTCTCGATCTTCAACGCTCCCTCCCGTGTCTTCTCGTTCACATGCACGCCCTGCCGATCGATGCCCACGCCGCCCGCTCAGGGGGCGCCGCCGCACCGTTACAGGTCTTCACTTCCGTCCCCCAACAGGTCCACCTTGAGCCGTGCCGCCTGCCGCTGCACCCAGCGGCGCCACGAGGCGGGCGGCGGCACGAGGTCTTCGCCCCGCTCGAGCGTGTCGAGCACGCCCTCGAGCTCGTCGAGCGCCTTGCGCCGCTGCGCGCGC
>RFGQ01000470.1 GCA_003695865.1 Gemmatimonadota bacterium
CGCGTCGAGGGGCTGGTCGCCCCGGTACGCCCGGCCCTGGAGCACCGTAGCGCCCTGCTGCGCGTCGAGGGGGACGGTTGCGACCGAGAGCAGAAGCGCGAGGCCGAGGGCGAATGCCGATGGGGCCGTGCGGGCCGGCCTAGGGTGTGAAGCGCCCAAAGTCCTCGGGATTGAGGTTGCGGAGGTATTCCTTGAGTTCTTCGGGGCCCATCGAGCCCGGCGCCGTGTCGGTTTCGGCGCGGCCCATCTCGATCACCGTCTGGTCCTCGCTGACCTCGATGGAGGCGTGTTCGAGGAGCGAGTCGTCGGCGAAGATGGCGGCGTCCATGCGCAGCGCGAGCGCGATGCTGTCGGAAGGCCGCGCGTCCACCGTGAACTCGTGGCCGTCCCTCGTCAGGACGAGTTCCGCGTAGTAGGTGTCGGCCTCGACCCGCGAGATCTGCACGCGTTCGAGGGATCCCCCCAGTTCGCGCACCACACTCACCAACAGGTCGTGGGTCAGCGGGCGGGCGAAGGTCATGTTGGCCAGACGCATCGCGATCGCGCTGGCTTCACCGGGCCCGATCCAGATGGGGAGCACCCGCCCGCCGTCGCGTTCCTGCAGGATCACGACCGGCGACTGGTTCCTGCGATCGAGCCCGAGGCTCTGGACCCTTACCTCGACCAACACGTTGCCCGCATCCTCCCTGTTCCCGGTTCGGCGTCGGACGTCCCACTCCAATACTCCCCAGCGTCTCCCGGGTTCTGTCGGGCGGTCCGCGGGGTTCAGCGGGCGGTGGTGAACCGGGCTCCCGCCGCCCCCACTCAAAGCCCGAGGGCGTCCCGGAGTTCGTCGACGCGGTCGGTGGTCTCCCAGGGGAAGAGCCGAACGGTGCGTCCGTGGGCCTCCGCGTCCTGCGGCTCGCGGCCGAAGTGGCCATAGGCGGCCGTCGGGCCGAAGATGGGCTGTCGCAGGCCGAGTCGCTCGATGATGCCCGCCGGCGTGAAGTCGAAGACGGCCCGCAGGGCCTCTTCGAGGAGCGCGTCGTCGACCGCACCCGTGCCGAAGGTGTCCACGTGCACCGAGACCGGGTCCTGTACGCCGATGGCATAGGCGAGCTGGATCTCACAGCGCCGGGCCGCACCCGCAGCGACCACGTTCTTGGCCGCCCAACGCGCCGCGTACGCCGCCGAGCGATCGACCTTCGTCGCGTCCTTGCCCGAAAACGCGCCGCCGCCGTGGCGTCCCATGCCGCCGTAGGTGTCCACGATGATCTTGCGGCCCGTGAGGCCGGCGTCGCCGTGCGGGCCTCCAATCACGAAGATGCCCGTCGGGTTGATGTGGAAGGTGCAGGTGTCGCGGTCCACCATCTCCTCGGGCAGCACCGGCAGGATGACGTGCTCGACGATCGCCTCGCGGATCGTGTCCTGATCCAGGTCGGGGTCGTGCTGCGTGCTCACCACCACGGTCTCGACCGAGACGGGGCGTCCGTCCTCGTACGCCACTGTCACCTGCGCCTTGCCGTCGGGACGCACCCAGGGTAGCACCCCCTCGCGCCGTACCGCGGCGAGGCGGCGGGTGAGTCGGTGTGCCAGATCGATGGGCAGCGGCATGAACGAGGGGGTCTCGTCGGTCGCGTAGCCGAACATCATGCCCTGGTCCCCCGCCCCACCCGTGTCGACGCCCTGGGCTATGTTGGTCGACTGCCGGTCGAGCGTGGCGAGCACGCCGCAGGTTTCGGCCGCGATTCCGTAGGCGGCGTCCGTGTAGCCGATGCACTGGAGCGTGTCGCGGACGATCTTCGGGATGTCGAGGACGGTGTTCGTCGTGATCTCGCCTGCGACGATCGCCAGTCCGGTGGTCACGAGCGTCTCACACGCGACGCGGCTCTGCGGGTCGCCGGCGAGCGCGTTGTCGAGCACTGCGTCGGAGATCTGATCGGCGATCTTGTCGGGGTGCCCCTCGGTGACGGACTCGGACGTGAAGAGGTGACGGCTCACGGCTTCCTCGCATGGGGTTGGCTGCTTTGTGGCACGCCGAAGCTAGCAGGTTGCTCCGGGGCCGGGTAGCGGCGTCGCCGGCGTCGGCATCAGCCGGGCGAGAGGTTCCAGCGGCCGGCGAAGACCGACAGGTCGACCGTGGCTCCGATGCCTTCGGTGAGCACCGCGGCGACCTCGCGTCCGGTCTGCGCTTCGACCGCGGCGGCGGCGGCCCGCCGCGCGTCCTCGACCCTGAACTGGCGGATCACCTTCTTGATCTCCGGCAGCGAGGGCCAGGCGACCGAAAGTGACGTGATGTCGAGTCCCAGCAGCAGGAACGCCCCCATCGGGTTCGCGGCCATCTCGCCGCACACGCTCACCTCGATGCCCGCCGCCTTGGCCACGCGCGCCACCTGGGCCAACTGGCGGACGACGGCCGGGTGGAAGGGGTTGAAGAGGCGCGCCAGCCTGGAGTTCGTACGGTCGACGGCCAGCGTGTACTGCGTAAGGTCGTTGGTGCCGATCGAAAAGAAGTCGCAGTGCCTCGAGAGCTCGACGGCCTCCAGGGCCGCGGCGGGCGTCTCCACGAGGATGCCCACCTTGTAGCCCGGGTTGAAGGGGACGCCGTCGGCCTTGAGGTTGTCTTCTTCCTCTTCGAGCAGCTCGCGGACCCGCGAGATCTCTTCGACGTCGTTGATGAGCGGCAACATGATGCGCACGTCGCCGTGGGCGGTCGACCGCAGGATGGCGCGGAGCTGCGTGCGGAAGAGCTCGGGCATGTCGAGGCAGACCCGGATCGCCCGCCACCCCAGGAAGGGATTCTCTTCGCGGGGCATGTGCAGGAACATCGGGAACTTGTCGCCGCCCAGGTCGAACGTGCGGATGTAGACCGCGTGGTGGGGGAAGTGCTCGGTCACGGCCCGGTAGGCCTCGTACTGCTCGTCTTCGTCCGGCACCGCGTTCCGCCCGACCACGAGGAACTCCGTCCGGAACAGGCCGATGCCCTGTGCCCCGAAGTGCGCGGCGTGCTGGGCCTCGCCCGGCAGATCGAGGTTGGCCCGCAGCGCGACCGGCTGACCGTCGGCCGTGATCGCGTCCTGCGTGGCGATGAACTCCGCCTCTTCCTCCCAGGCCTCGAGCTGACGCCGGCGCTCCAGAAACACGGCCCGGTCGCGCTCGTCGGGGTCGACGACCACCCGACCGATGCGACCGTCGACGATCGCTTCCTGTCCGTCGCGGACCTGCTGGAAGAGGCTGCCGAGCCCGACCACGGTGGGGATCTCGAGTGAGCGGGCCAGGATCACCCAGTGCGCGGTGCGCGTGCCGCGGTCGGCGGCGATGGCCAGCACGTGCTTCGGGTCGAGCTGCACGGTGAGGCTCGGCGTGAGGTCCCGGGTGACGAGCACGACATCGGTGCCCACGCGCGCGAGATCCGATGGGTCGGGCAGGCCGAGGAGGCGGTGCAGCAGGCGAATCTGCAGGTCTTCGAGGTCGTTGAGGCGGTCGAGGACCATGGCGTGGCCGGTCCGGGTCCAGCGGGCCTGGATCTCGAGCATCCGCCACTCGAACGCCCGCGCGGCCGAAAGGCGGTTGTCCCGGATGTAACGGGTCACCTCGTCGACCATCTCGGGGTCGTCCAGCATGAGCAACTGGGGGTCGAAGATACGCGCCTCGACCGGGCCGAGCCGCGCTTCGGTGCGGGCCTTGATCTCGAGGATGCGGTCCCGCACCCACGAGCGGGCGTCGGCGAAGCGGTCGAGTTCGCGCTCCACCTCCGACGCCTCGATCACTTCGTGCGGCACCGCCGGGACGCCCCAGTCGAGCCGGTGGATGGGGCCGCTCGCAATCCCTTCGGCGGCGGCGTAGCCGTCGAACACCCGTGACATACGCCTCTCCGGAGCCGTCGGCGCGGGACTCAGGCTTCCTCCTGGAAACCGCTCGCTACGAGCGCGCAGAGCTGGTCGACCGCCTCCGTCGCGTCCTCTCCGTCGGCGCGGATCGTCAGCGTCGAGCCCTGCTCGGCCGCGAGCATGAGCACGCCCATGATCGACTTGCCGTTCACTTCGAGGCCGTCCTTCGCGATCCACACGTCCGAAGCGAAGCGCGAGGCGAGCTTCACGAACTCGGCGGCCGGCCGTGCGTGAAAGCCCTGGGGGTTCACGACCTGCACCTGCCGCTCGACGGTGGTGGCGTCGTTCATAGCGCTCCCGCGAGGAAGAGGACGAGAAGGACGAGTAGCAGGACGGCCGCGGCCGGCCTAAGGATAGTACGACCGCGCCGGTAGCCGATCCAGAGGCCGGCCGCGAACAGGCCGAGCCAGGCGGCGGAGCCGACGCCCGGCTCGTGCGGAACCGGCGCACCGCTCGCGAGGGCCGCCACCCCGGTCCGCGCACCCGTGAGCGCCGCGGCCACGATCCACCCCAGCAGAAGTCCGAGCACCAGCGCACCCGCCCCGTGCAGGCGTCGGCTCCAGCGAGGCAGGTCGGCGGCGCGCAGGGCCGCAGCGACCTCGGCCCCGCGGCGCCACCCCACGGCGAGCGCCCACGCCCGCAGGACGAAGTGCCCGGCATTGTAGACGCCCAGGAAGCCGACGACCGCCGCCCAGGGCGGCGCACCCGCCGCCGTGGCCAGGAGGGCGAGCAGAAGCGTGAGCGGCCTCCACGCGGCCCACACGAGCTGGTCGCCCAGCCCCCCCAGAGCGCCCCGAACGGCATCCTTGAACCGCTCCACGCGCTCGGGAGGGGTTCCCTCGGCCTCCAGGCGGCCCACGGCCCCGACCGCGAGGCCCGCGAGGTAGGGGTGGGCATTGAAGGGACGCGTGTGGCGGGCGAGCGCCGCGGCGACGCCGGCCTCGTCACGGTCGGGGCGCAGGCGGAGCAGCGGTGCGACCGAGAATCCGAAGCCCAGGCCGATCAAACGCCGGTAGCTCCACCCTGCCTGCACGAGCAGGCAACGCAGGAAAACGGTGGCCAGTCCGGGCCCGGGGTGTCGCCCGGACGCGCTCACGCGAACCATCCGACGGCCGCCCCTGCGGCCGCGCCGGTCACGAACAGCCATCGCCACGCCGGGGCGTCGCGGAACGAGTGCAGCAGCGCGCCCAGGCGGACCGACGCACCCAGGACCACGAGCGCGACGGTCTCGGCGAACGACAGCGGCCATGCGGGCGCTGCCCAGCGCGCGAGCGGTACCGCGGCGGCCAGCCCGCCCGCCGTGACGAGCGCTCCGCGCGCGAAGTCGACCGCCACGGCACGGGCTACGGCCGCCCCCACCCGACGGGCGGGGACGGGCTCCCCTTCGGGGATCAGCGTCCCCGCCCACGTGCGGTACGCACTCACGGTATGGCTGTCGAGCTCGGCGACCAGCAGAGCGAGACCGACGCCCAGAGCCAACCCACCCGCGGGCTCGCCCGCCAGGGCGGCGGCCGAGGCTCCGGTGACGGCGGCCGGCGCGAGGCCAGGGAATCGAGCGCCCCCGGCCGGTACGACGGCGAGGGCGAAGAACTCGAGCAGCCCTCCGACGAGGGCGCCCGCACCCGGCGCGCCCAGAAGGGCGCCGACCAGTGCGCCCACCACCAGCGGGCGGCAGATCTGGACCTGCCCGACGCTGGTCTCGTCCAGAGCCAGCAGCCCGCCCAGCGGGACCAGCCACCAGGGGCTCAAGCGCCGTCTCCGCCTCTGGGGGGTGGAGGGGCGCCGGCACCGGCGTCGGGGGTCGGTTCGCGCCAGGGCACTCCCCGGCTGGTGGGGAGGTCGCGCGCTTCGAGGCCCACACCTGCGGCCGCCAGCGCGTCGAGCGCAGCTTCGTCGCGCGGCGAGAGGTGCAGGTACGGGAGGTGCTCCCGGCGCCCCTCCCCGGCGTGGAGACCGCCGAGGTTGACCGTGAGGCCGTCGAGCCCGCCGCCTTCGGCGAGCGCGCACAGGGCCTCGACCGAGCGCAGCAGGACGAACGTCACCCGGTCGTCGGCCCGCCACTCGGCCAGGCGCGCACGCGCCTCGGAGACCGGGACGAACGCCACCTCGGCGTCGGGCGGGGCGGCCAGCGCGTAGAGCTCCTGCTCCCAGGCACTACCGGCGAGCTCGTCGTCGGCCACCACGTAGCGCTGCGGCCGCAGGCGCTCGCCCCAGCCCACGACGACCTGCCCGTGAATCAGACGCTCGTCGACGCGCACCAGATCGATCGACATGACCTCGTCCGTCCTAACCGTCGCCCGGCAGGACCGCGCGTACGGACTCCCTCCCCTTCTCGACCAGTCGCTCTACGAGCGGTTCGAGCTCGAGGTCGCGGTGGAAGACGAAGTCGAGGAGCATGGGCAGGTTCACGCCCGACACGAGTGCGCGGGTCCCCTGGCCCCGGCAGCAGAGGTGGCCGGCGACGGCACAGGATCCCGAGGCGAGGTCGGTGAAGAGCACCGCCCGGCGGCCCCCCACGGCCCGGTCGACCCGCTCGCGGAGCGCTTCGGGAGCGAGCCCGTCGTTGCTGATCGCGATGAGGGCGTCGGTATCCACGCCCGAGATCCGGGCGACGGCGTCCACGAGGCCGCGGGCCGCACCTCCGTGGGTGATCACGACGCCCAGCACCGGCTGGGGCGCGTCACTCATAGTCCTGTTCCAGGTACTCGCGCACCGGTGCCATGGCGTCGCGGATGCGTCGCTCGAAGTCGGCGGCGGAATCCACACCCGAGTACTTGAGCAGGTGGTTCATGGCCACCACCTCGGAGATGACCGTGATGTTCTTACCGGGATTGAGCGGAACGGTGACGCTGGGGATCTGGACTCCGAGAATCTCCCAATGGTCTCCGTCCAGGCCGGTGCGGGTGTATTCCTTGTTCTCGTCCCAGTGCTCGAGTTCGACCACGACCTCGATGCGCTTCTGGTGGCGGATGGCCCGGATCCCGAACAGGGCCCGCACGTCGATGATGCCGAGCCCGCGGATCTCCATGTGATGGCGCTGGAGCTCGTGGCCGCGGCCGATGAGCACATCGTTGCCCCGCCGGGACACGTGCACCAGGTCGTCGGCCACCAGCCGATGACCCCGCTCGACCAGGTCGAGCACACACTCGCTCTTCCCGACGCCGCTCGGCCCGACGAACAGAAGCCCCACACCGTACACCGAGGCGAGGCTGCCGTGCATATGGGTGAAGGGGGCCAGCGCCGCCTCGAGGAACGGCTTGATCCGCCAGTAGAAGTACTTCGTGGTCGCGCCGCTGAGCAGCAGGGGCACACCTGCTGCGGTCGCCTCTTCGACGAAGTAGGCGGGCACGTCCTGACCCTTGGTGACGAAGAGGGCGGGTACGTGGAAGGCCAGCAGGGCGCGTAGGCGTTCGCGCCCCGTGGCTTCGTCGAGCGTGGCGAGGTAGGCCATCTCGGTCTGCCCGAAGACCTGCGCTCTCCCGCCCGCGAAGCGCTGGGTGAACCCCGCCAGCGCGAGACCCGGGCTGGAGAGATCGGCCTCGGTGATGGGCCTGTCGAGGTCGACGCCGTCGTTGAGAAGCTGCAGGTCCAGTGTCCGGCGCTTGGCGTCGAGCAGCTCTCGGACCGTGATCGTTCCCGGCGTGCCGTCGCGGGATTGGCGAAGCGTCACGAGCGGCTCACTCCTCGGTGAGGGCCTCCGAGAGCTTCGGTCCCTTGCGCTCGACCGCCTTCTCGCGCGCCCGGCGAAGCTGGCGCGCGAGCTTGTCGGCCACGTCGTCGAGGGCTGCGCGGAACCGCTCTCCGCGGCCGTTTGCCACCAGGGGCTCGGCGCGATCGATGTGCAGGAGTCCTTCGACCGTCATCTCTCTTCCGTCCTCGGCAAACACGAAGTCGACCGCGGAGAGCCTGGGGTCGTACCGCTTCAGCCTGGCCGCCACTTCCTCCGCCCGCTTGTGAATCCCGGCAGGCACGTCGACGTGCCGGCCCGTGATCTGTACGCGCATGGTTTCTCCGTCCGGAATTCGCGCTGCCCGGCAGGGTGGCGCGGGGGGCGGCCGCCGGATGGGCGGCCGTCGTGAAACGTAAATGTCGGTCCTCTCTCGGGCTACCGCGCCGACGCCGCGACGTTCCCGAGTAGGGCCTCCCAGCGATCCGCGGCGGCGTCCCACGAGTAGCGCTCGGCGAGCGCCCGGGCGTTCCGGCCCATCCGCGCACGCAGTGCGGCGTTTCCGAGCAGTTCCGCCAGGCGCGCTGTGAGAGCCTCCACGTTTCCGTGAGGCACGAGGTAGCCGGTCTCGCCGTGCACCACCGACTCCCGCAACCCGGGCGCATCGCTGGCCACGGTGGGGGTGGCGCACGCCGCCGCCTCGAGGTTGGCGATGCCCCAGCCCTCCTTGGGCGACGTGAGGCAGTGCACCCAGGCGCGGCGGAGCAGGTCGAGCTTCTCCGCTTCGCTCACGAATCCTAGAAAGCGAACGTGGTCCGAGATGCCGAGTCGGTCCGCCCCGCGCCCGAGGGCCGCCTGGTGCGGCCCGCGGCCCGCGATCAGCAGCCGGGCGGCGAGGCCCCGTGCGCGCAGGCCGGCGAGCGCGCGCAGGATCAGGTCGACCCGCTTGTAGCGCCGCAGCCGACCGAGGTAGAGGAGCGTGGGCTCGTCGAACCGGCGGCCGTCGGGAGCCGGGGTGAGCCGGGCGGTGTCGACGCCGTTGGGAATGACCTCGATCCGCTCGCGGGCCATCCCCCGACGCACGAGGTCGTCGCGCGTGCTCTCCGAGACGGCGACGGCCGGAAGGCCCTGGAAGACGCGTGGTACGGGCCGCTCGAGCAGCCACGTCGCCGCGGCGACGGGAGGTGAGGCCTCGCGGAAGGCGGTGGCTCCGAAGAGGTGATGGACGCACAACACCACCGGCGTGGGCATCCACAGGGGAGCGAACAGAGGCACCTTGTTGAGGTCTTCGACCACGACGTCGAAGCGGCGGTCCGCGAGGTGCCGGCGCACGTACCGTGGAGCGGCCACGCTGAACGTGTAGCGGCCGCCGGTGCGCAGGATCTCGAGCCCGTCGGCCTCGGCGTGAGCGGGGGCCCCGGGCCAGGCCGACACGAGCGCGGTCACGCGGTGCCCCCGCCGCGCGATTCGCCCGAAGGTCTCGTGCATGTGGACCTCGGCCCCGCCGCTCTGCGGGTTCTCGAGGTCCTGCCAGTTCAGAACGAGAATGTTCACGGACCGGCCGTGGCGTCTCCGGCCGCGCGCAGTCGCTTGTAGAGGGCGTCGAGCACGCCGTTGACGAAGCGGGGCGACTCACTGCCGCCGTACCGCTCCGCGAGCCGCACCGCCTCCTGGATCGCGACCTTGGGCGGCACGTCCTCGAAGAACAGCAATTCGAGGCCGCCGAGCCGGAGAATGGCGCGGTCCAGGGTGGCGAGCCGCTCGAGCCGCCAGTTGGCGAGGGCGTCGTCCAGGGCGTCGTCGACGGTCGCGCCGTGCCGTTCGAGCCCCTGGATCAGGCGCTCCAGATAGGGAAGGCGGCGGGGCGCCACCCGCCGCGTAGCGAGCGTGCGCTCGAAGGCCTGCCGCAGGGTGACCTCCTCCGGGTCGGATTCCCAGCGGTAGAGCACCTGCAGCGCCCAGGCGCGCGCGCGTGAGCGATCGAGGTGTGCGCGAGGCGTGGTGGCTGCGGCCGCGGTCAAGGCGCCTCCTCCAGTCCGTCGTACAGGGCCATCATGTGCAGCAGCGATCGGGCGAACTCCGCACCCTTGTCGCCGCGGAGGGGATCGGCGCGCTCGTCGGCCTGCGCCGGCGTGTCGACGGTGAGCACGCCGAAGACGACCGGGATGCGCGACCGGCGCGCGACCGCGCCGAGGCCGTGCGCGGCTTCGCCGGCCACGTAGTCGAAGTGCGGCGTCTCGCCGCGGATGACGCAGCCGAGCGTCACCACGCCGTCGTAGCGCTCCGTCTCGACGAGTCGCGCGACCGTCTGCGGGATCTCCCACGCACCCGGAACGCGGAACACGTCGATGGCGCCGTCGTCGATGGCGCCGGAGCGCAGGCCTTCGAGGCAACGCTCGAGCAGCCGGTCGACGACGCCCGGGTTGAACAGGGCGGCCACGACCGCGACGCGCCGCCCCGGCAGCCGGGGCGTCTCGGGAAGGTGATCACCTGCGCCGGCGAGCATCAGAAGAGGTGCCCCAACTTGTCGCGTTTGGTCTCAAGGTAGGCCCGGTTGTGCTCGTTGGGGCTCACCTGAATGGGTACCCGTTCCACGATCTCGACCGGGAATCCCTCGAGCCCGACGATCTTCTTCGGATTGTTGGTGAGCACGCGGATGCGTTCGAGGCCGAGGTCCATCAGGATCTGCGCGCCGATGCCGTAGTCGCGCAGGTCGGGCTTGAAGCCCAGCGCCTCGTTCGCCTCGACCGTGTCCTTGCCCCGGTCCTGGAGCGCGTAGGCACGCAGTTTGTTGTGCAGCCCGATGCCGCGCCCTTCCTGCCTGAGGTAGACCACGGCGCCGCGCCCCTCCTCGGCGATCTGGGCCATGGCCGCGTCGAGTTGCTCGCCGCAGTCGCAGCGCATCGAGCCGAAGACGTCGCCGGTGAGGCACTCGGAGTGCATGCGCACGAGCACGGGCTCCTCCCCCGAGATGTCTCCGTAGACCAGCGCCACGTGCTCGCGCCCGTCGAGGGGACTGCGATAGCCCAGAACACGGAACTCACCGTGGCGGGTCGGCAGGCGGGCCTCGGCGATGCGCTCGACGAGCCGCTCGCGCGCCAGCCGGTAGGCGACGATCTGCGCGACGGTGATGAAGCGGAGTCCGTGTTCGCGCGCGTACACCTCGAGCTGAGGACGGCGCGCCATGGTGCCGTCCTGGTTGAGGATCTCGCAGATCACCCCCGCCGGGGGCAGCCCCGCGAGGCGGGCCAGGTCGACGGCCGCCTCGGTCTGCCCGACACGGCGGAGCACGCCCCCGGGGCGAGCGCGCAGCGGGAAGACGTGGCCAGGCCGCCGCAGGTCTTCGGGACGCGTGGTGGGATCGACCAGCAACTGGATGGTGCGCGCCCGGTCGTGCGCGCTGATGCCCGTGGTCACGCCGAACCGCTGATGGGCATCGACCGAGACGGTGAACGCCGTGCCCTGCGGATCGGTGTTCTCGTCGGCCATCGGGTGCAGGTCGAGCGCGTCGGCGCGTTCGGGCGTGAGCGCCACGCAGATCAGCCCCCGGCCGAACTTGGTCATGAAGTTGATGACCTCGGGCGTCACCGCCGACGCCGCGCAGACCAAGTCGCCTTCGTTCTCGCGGTTCTCGTCGTCGGCCACGATCACCATCCGCCCCTGGCGGATGTCTTCGATCGCGTCCTCGACCCTGTCGAACTCGAACGGCATCGTGCCGCCTCCTCCGTGCGAATCTCCCCTCAGCGCGCCTTCAAGTTCGCCTGCTCAGGCGCCCCGGGTAAGTCCTTTCAGCACGTATTTACCGATGAGGTCCCCCTCCAGGTTCACCGGGTCGCCGACCCGGAGCGCGTGCAGGTTCGTGTGCGTCCAGGTGAAGGGGATGAGCGCCACCTGGGCCCGGCCGGGGCCGGGCAGCGCGTTGACCGTGAGGCTCACCCCGTTCACCGTGATCGACCCGTGCAGCACGGTCACCCGCTCGACCACCTCCGGCAGGGTGACGTCGAGCAGGTGGAAGTCTCCTTCGGCCCGGATGTCGGCCACCTCCCCCACGCCGTCGACGTGCCCCTGCACCCAGTGCCCGTCGAGCCGGTCGCCGACCCGGAGCGCGCGCTCGAGGTTGACGAGACTTCCCGGCCGGTAGCCCGCCGCCACCGTGCGCGAGAGCGTGGTGCCGATCGAGTGCACCGTGAAGGCGTCGTCCAGCGCCTCGACCACCGTATGGCAGGCGCCGTCGAGCGCCACCGAGTCGCCCGGACGCAGTTCGCGGGCGATCTCCGGCGCCTCGACCACGAGGGTGCGGCGCCCCTCCCCGGGCTCGACCGTCCGGATGCGGCCGACCGCCTCGACGATGCCCGAGAACATCAGCCCTGCCCCACCGCGGTGGCGTCGGCCGCGGTCGCGGCCGCCGGGCGACCGCCCCCCGCGCTCGGCACGGCGCGCTCGTAGGTCAGCAACACATCGCGCCCCAGGGTGCGCGGGGGCTCGCCACCCTCCCAGCCACGTACGGCGAGGTCGAGCGGCTCGGTGAACGCCTGCACGGCGCTCGGGCCCAGCGCGCGCGGGGCGACGAGCAGATGGAGCCGATGCGCCCGGTCCTCGCGCAGCAGCGAGGTCGCGACGCGGGCGCCGCCCTCCACCAGCACGGAACGCACGTCCCGCTCGGCCAGCGCCCGGGTCACCGCGTCCAGGTCGAGGCCGCCCTCGCCCCGCGCGACCACGGCCACCTCGGCCCCGGCGGCCTCGAGCGCGCGCAGCCGTGCGGCGGGCGCGTCGGGCCCGGCCAGCACGAGCACTTCGGAGGGCTCGGCTTCGGTGAGCATGCGCGCGCCGGGCGGGAGCGAAGCCGAGGGGTCGAGCACGACCCTCCTGGGCGGCACGCGCGGGCGGATCTCGCCCCGGGCGGTCAGCAGCGGGTCGTCGGTGCGGGCCGTGCCGGCGCCCACCAATACGGCGTCGAATCCGGCCCGCAGGTCGTGCACCCAGGCGTGCGCCTCGGGGCCGCTCAGCGCGGTTCGCTCCCCGGGAGCGGCCGCGATGGCCCCGTCGAGGCTCACGGCCAGCTTGAGCGCGATCCAGGGCGTGCCGTGTTCCGCCCAATGGAAGAACGCCGGATCGGTGCGCCGCGCACGTTCCGGCGGTTCGGCGGGACCGACCACCTCGACACCGGCCCGGGCCAGCGCGGCCGCGCCACCCGCGCCGGCACCCGGATCGGCCGCCGCATAGACCACCCGCGCCACCCCGGCCTCGAGCAGCGCCCGGCTGCAGGGGGGCGTCTTGCCCTGGTGGCCGCAGGGCTCGAGCGTCACGTACACGGTCGCGCCGCGGGCGGCTTCGCCGGCCCGCTCCAGGGCGTGCACCTCGGCGTGCGGTCCTCCGAAGCGCGCGTGCCAGCCCTCGGCCACCAGCTCGCCGTCGCGCACGATCACGCACCCGACCATGGGGTTGGGGTGCACCTGGCCCCATCCGCGCCGGGCGAGCGCGTGCGCCCGCCCCAGCCAGCGCAGGTCGT
This sequence comes from Gemmatimonadota bacterium, assembly GCA_003695865.1. Classification (GTDB taxonomy): domain Bacteria; phylum Gemmatimonadota; class Gemmatimonadetes; order Longimicrobiales; family Gaopeijiaceae; genus J028. Next base: position 13,046 of record RFGQ01000470.1, read on the forward strand.
CGGCCGTCGGGCCGCCGGTGCGATTCGCCGGGCGGGGGTCGCGCGGGTCCATCAGAAGGTCAGACGCAGCGCCAGGGAGCCGAAGGGTACGGCTTTGCCGGGGTCGAAGTCGGCCTGCTGGGCGGGCAGCCCGGTGAAGCCCGTGGCCCAGCCGCCCTCCAGCGAAATCTGCGCGATCAGAAAGGTGAGCGACGCGCCGCCGAAGTACACGGTACGCCGCGTGCGGAAGTCGCCCGACGCCGTCGCGTCGCTGCCGGGGCCCGTGTTGGACAGCGTCATGCGCACGTCGCCCCGGCTCCAGTCCCAGCCGACGCCGCCCATGAGCCCGAGGGCGAGCAGGTCCTTGCCCACCGTCGCGCGCACCGACGTGGTCGACAGATCCCACTCGAGCTGCGCCGCGTCGCCCTGGGTGAGATCGCCGAATCGGACCGTGCCGCCGTTGCGCTGCATGACCGAGAGCGAGATGCCCGGCAGCGTGAACGACTCCCGCAGGAGTCCCAGGCGCGCCCCGAAGGCGAGCGCGGACTTCTGGTCCTGGAAGCCCGGGCCGCCCGGCAGCAGGAGCAGGTCGCCGCCCAGCGTGGCGTCGAGCGAGAAGCCTCTCAGCAGGCCCACGGTGGCGTTCACCTGCAGCGCCGTGGCGAAGAAGGCGTCCGTGCCCGGCGAGGCCGTGCCGGAGAGCACCTCGGGCGTGCGCAGGCGGGCCGCGCTCAGGCGCAGCGCCACGCTCACCCGCGGGACGGTGCCCAGGCGCAGACCGATGGTGCTGGCGGTTCCGGGCACGTCGCTGCCGCCCGCGGCGAGCAGCGACACGCCTCCGCGCAGCGCCTCGAGCGCGACGGCGGCGTCTCCGCAGCGGTCGACCAGATCGGGGTTGGCGCCGCCCGCGCACTCGATGCGGAGCAACTCGAAGGGGTCTTGGGCGCCTCCCTGTGCGGCGCCCCGGGCGGGGCCCGGGAAGAGCGCGAGGCCGGCGGCGAGGACCGCCACCGAGGCAAGACTCGGGGCGCGGCTCGAGGCCGGGGCCGCCCGGCCCCGGCGGCCTGAGGCGGCCGTGAGGCGCCGGAGCGCGCGCGCGGCGGGGCGAAGGATGGACGGCTCTCTCATGCGATGGACACTCCCTCTTCGCTCGTGACCTCTCCCACGATCCACGCGTCGTGGCCGCGGCCCCGCAGCGACGCGACCACGTCGTCGGCCGACGCCGGGGCCACGGCGGCGATCATGCCCACCCCCATGTTGAAGACGCGGAACATCTCGTCGATCTCGACGCGACCCGCCTCCTGCAGCACGCGGAAGAGCGCGGGGGGTTCCCACGAAGTGCGATCGATGCGGGCGCCCAGAGCGCCCAGCGTGCGGGGCAGGTTGCCGGGAATGCCCCCACCTGTGATGTGCGCCAGACCATGGACGCGGTCGGCGTCGAGTTCGGGCAGCAGGCCGTCCAGATAGCTCAGGTGCACGGCGAGCAGTACGTCGGCGACCGACGCATCGTGCTCGGGGAACGCGTCGTCGGGCCCCAGCCCGAGCACGTCGAATACGATACGGCGGGCCAGCGTGTACCCGTTGGTGTGCAGGCCCGACGAAGGGAGGGCGATCAGCGCGTCGCCCGGGCGCACGCGGGACCCGTCGAGCACGCGGTCACGCTCCACGATCCCCACGATGAAGCCGGCCAGGTCGTACTCTCCGGCCGCGTAGAAGTCGGGCATCTGAGCCGTCTCGCCGCCGAGCAGCGCACAGCGGTTCTCGCGGCAGGCCAGCGCGACACCCCTCACCACGTCCTGCACGATCCGCTCCTCGAGCACCCCGGTGGCCAGGTAGTCGAGGAAGAACAACGGCCGGGCCCCCTGCACCAGGATGTCGTCCACGCAGTGGTTCACGAGGTCCTGCCCCACCGTGTCGTGCCGGTCCGCGAGGAATGCCACCTTGAGTTTGGTGCCCACGCCGTCGGCCGACGACACCAGCAC
>RFGQ01000471.1 GCA_003695865.1 Gemmatimonadota bacterium
AGCTCCTGGCGCGTGCGCAGGTCGGAGAGGACCACGATGCGGGGGTCGAGCTCGGGATCAGCGTCGTCGGCGAGGACGTGGGCTCGCCTGAGGGCCTGGGCGAGCTCGGAGCCGTTCGCGCCATGAAAGGTGCGGAGCCTGCGCAGGGGGCGGCGGTCTTCCGCCGGCGTCCCCGGCGACACCCGCACCCGGCTTCGACGATCGAAGGTGAGCAGGGCCCACCTCGAGCCCGGCGTCATCTCCTTGAGCATCTCGTCGATGAGGCCGAGCGCGATCTTGTGCCGCTCGGCGCCAAAGCTCTTCGATGCGTCGAGTACGAAGACCGTCCACGTTGGCCGGCGGTGGGTGCCCAGCTCGGCGCCCGCGACCGCTTCCACCCGATACACGACCTGCCCCCCGACGGCGGCGCTGGCGAAGCTCCCTCCCCATCGCTGGGGCTTTGGCCCTGCCGGCCACGACAGCAGGGTCTCGTCGTCGAGGTGGCGCAGCGCCGAGCCCTGGCCGGGCCCCAGGACTCTGGTGGGCAAACGCCGATCGCTGACCGCCCTGGGCAAAGGTGCGGTCCAGGCCCCGTTCTCGAGCGCGCCGAAGAGGCGCCAGCGCAGGCGGACCTCAACCGCGCCGGTGGCTTCGTGGGCGCCCAGCCGCACGTCGATCTCCCCTCGCTCGGGGTGAGCCGTGATGAGGAGGGCCGGGCGCTGCTTGTGCTCTTTGCCCTCGCCGCCCACGAAGAGCTCTTCGACAAAAGTGTCGAAGCGCCGTTCGGCCTCTTTCCCCTCGAGGAGCCCCGCCTCTGACCAGGGTTCCCCGGCCTTGTGTACGGCCGCCTCCTCGAGGGCCACCCGCCCCGAAGGGAGCTCAAAGGTCAGGGTCTGATCAAAGGGGGCTTCTTTGGCTTCATCGAGCTCCCAGCGCAGCACCAGGGTGAAGGTGGCGTGGGGCCCGTCGGGCTGGAGCCGGGCGCTCTGTACCGCCACCGGTCCCGGATCCACGCCGCTGC
>RFGQ01000472.1 GCA_003695865.1 Gemmatimonadota bacterium
CCCGTCAGCAGCGCCACCCCGGAGGGGCTCGCGGCCCGGGCAGAGGTGGCGCTCACAGACGGGCTTCCCCTCGTGCTGGCCGGAGGGGGTGCGGTGATGCACGCCGACGGGCGCGAGGCCGTCTTCAACCGGCCCGACCCGCGCGTGAGCGACTTTCTGGCGGGGCCGCGGGCGCTGCTCGAGGCCCTGCGCCGCGACTGGCTCGGAGGAGGGCGCGGGGCAGGGTGAGTGCGGGGCGGGCGCGGGCTTGCGGGCGCACGCGCCGGCCGCCGGCGGTGGAGGGTGGCTTGCACCCCGCGCCGGGCGCCACGCGTGAAGATCCCTGGTCCCGCCCCCCCGACGGGTCCTAACTTGGACGGAAGCCCTACCAGCCCCCCTTGCCCGAGGGACGCACCATGGCGGAATCGATCCTGGTCACCGGCGGCGCCGGCTTCATCGGATCGCACATCGTCGAAGACCTGCTCGAACAGGGGAAGAAGGTCTTCGTCGTCGACGACCTGTCGACGGGCCGGCTCGACAACCTCGCCGCGGTCCGGGAGCACCCGAACCTGCACCTCATCATCGATACCATCCTCAACTGGCCGATGATGAACGACACCGTCCGGCAGGTGGACCGCATGATCCACCTGGCGGCGGCGGTCGGCGTGAAGAAGATCATCGAGGAGCCCGTCGAGACGATCACCACGAACGTGCGCGGCACCGAGATCGTGCTCGACTGCTGTCATCGCCACGAGGTGCCGCTCTACGTGGCGTCGACCTCGGAGATCTACGGCAAGGCGGGCGAGCGCCTGCACGAGGAGCACGACCGCGTGATGGGCTCCACGACGCACCGTCGCTGGGCGTACGCCTGCACCAAGGTGCTCGACGAGTTCCTGGCCCTCGCCTACCACCACGAGAAGGGGCTTCCGGTCATCATCGGGCGCTTCTTCAACACCGTGGGACCGCGCCAGACGGGCAAGTGGGGCATGGTGCTGCCCACGTTCGTGGGGCAGGCCCTGCGCGGCGAGCCGATCACGGTGTACGGCTCGGGCGACCAGCGCCGCTCCTTCTGCCACGTCGAGGACTCGGTGCGGGCCGTGCTCGGCCTGATGGAGCACGAGGGGGCCTACGGCGAGGTCTACAACATCGGCAACGAACACGAGATCACGATCACCGAGCTGGCCGAGCGCGTGAAGGCGCGGACCGGCTCGGACTCCGAGATCGTGTACGTGCCCTACGAGGAGGCGTACGGGGAGGGCTTCGAAGACATGGAGCGCCGCCAACCCGACATCTCGAAGATCACCGCGGCCATCGGCTGGACGCCCGAACACAGCCTGGACGACATCATCGACGACGTCATCCAGTACCACCAGGCCGCGGTGGAGGTCTGACGCCGGGGTGAAGGTACTGATCACGGGGGCCGGCGGCATGCTCGGCCGGGCCGTCGTGTGGGCGGCCGCGCGCGATCCCGAGGCGCCGGCCGTGGTGCCGCTCGACCGGGCGGCGCTGGACGTGACGGACCGGGCGGCCGTCGAGGCCGCGCTCGAGCGTGAGGCGCCCGACGCCGTGATCCACTGCGCCGCCTACACGGCGGTCGACCGGGCCGAGGACGAGCCCGAGCGCGCGGCCGCCGTCAACGTGGAGGGCGCCCGCCACGTGGCTGTGGCCGCCGCCCACCGGGGCGCCGCGCTCCTGCACGTGAGCACCGACTACGTGTTCGACGGGCGCGCGCGGCGCCCCTATCGCCCGTCCGACCCGCCGGCGCCGCTCGGCGTGTACGGCCGCACCAAGGCGGAGGGAGAGGCCGCCGTGCGCGACGCCGTCCGCGAGGGGGGCGGCCGCGCCCTGATCGTGCGCACAGGCTGGCTGTACGGCCCCGGCGGCCGCAACTTCGTCGACACCGTCCTGGCGCGGGCGCGGGCGGGCGAGACCCTGCGGGTGGTGGACGACCAGCGGGGCGGCCCCACGTGGACGCGCAGCCTGGGGCCCGCGCTGCTCGAGCTCGTCCGCCGGGCGGCGCCCGCGCCGGGCGAGGCGACCGTGCTGCACCTGGCCGACCGGGGCGAGGCGAGCTGGTACGAGCTGGCCTGTGCTGCGCTCACGCTGGCGGGCGTGGACGCGGCGGTCGAGCCGGTGGGCAGCGACACCTGGGCCGCCCCGGCGCCCCGTCCGGCCTATGCCGTGCTCGACATCGG
>RFGQ01000473.1 GCA_003695865.1 Gemmatimonadota bacterium
CGGGGCAGAAAGCCGGCGGGCGGCACGATCTGCCCCCCGCACGAGAGGATGCTCTCGTGGATGAAGGCGGCCACGGGCCGGCCGGCGTCGGCCGCCGCCCGCACCACATCCCCGAGCGCGGCGGCGTAGGCCGCTCCGGGGTCGGGCTCGTCGGCGCAGGCGCCCCGGAAGGGGTCGGGCATGGGCGCTACGTGGACCCACGGGGGCGCGCCACGCCCGCCGGGGCCGTCGAACTTGTACGGGCTGATCTCGACCGCCCGGCCGGTATTGCCGTGATAGGCGCCCTCCAGCACGACCACGTCGCTTCGCCCGGTGGCCGTGAAGGCCAGGCGCAGCGCGAGTTCGTTCGCCTCGCTACCCGAATTGACGAAGAAGCAGACCTCGAGCGGGTCGGGAAGGGTGGCGGCCAGGCGCTCCGCGTAGGTGAGCAGCGCGGGGTGGAGATAGCGCGTGTTGGTGTTGAGCACGCCCATCTGCCGGCGGGCGGCGGCGACCACGCGGGGATGCGCGTGGCCCACGTGGCAGACGTTGTTCACCCCGTCCAGGTAGGCCTGGCCGTCCGCGTCGTAAAGATGCTGACGCCAGCCCCGCACGATGTGGAGCGGCTTCCGGTACGAAACGCTCAGCGCGGGGGCGATGCGGGCGCGTCGGGCGCGCATCAGCTCGTCCACCCCCGGCGCACGCGGCGCCCGTGACCCGGGCGGCAAAGGAATCAGAAGGGCCGGATCGGGGCAGAGCGCCAGCCACACTTGGCGCTCCGAGGGCGCCGCCACGCCGGGAAAGTCGCCCGTGGCGTCCAGGTGGTCGGCCAGCACCTGAAAGTGGAGGTGCGGCGGCCAGCCTCCGTTCTCGCTCACGTCGCCCAGCGCCGCGAACGCCTCGCCCCGCCGTACGGTCTGCCTGGCGCGCAGCCCTGCCAGTGAGTCGCGCGAGAGGTGGCCGTACAGAGTGAAGAAGCGCGGCCCGCCCGGGGGGCCGTGCTCGAGCAGCACCGTGGGGCCGTAGTCGAGCGGCCGGGCGTTGTCGGCCCGCCACACCACACGGCCGTCGAGCGGCGCTCGGACGGGTGTGCCCGCCGGGGCGAACAGGTCGACGCCCAGGTGCACGGTGCGCCGCTCGCCGTCGTCTTCTCCCGTCGCGAAGCTGGGCGAGGTGTAGCAGAGCCGCACCTCGTCGTAGCGCCCCACACCGGCACGGGCGCCCGCTTCATCGAGCTGCCGCTCGATGCGGCGTGTCCAGCCCCGGGCGTCGGCGAGCGCGTCGAGGTCGTCCACGTCCGGGCTGTCGACGCTCAGGTCGAGCACGAGCATCGCGGAGGGATCGGCCGCGCCGTCCAGGGGCGAAGCGCCCGCCGCCGCGTGCTCGCCGAGCCACGAGGCGACGGCCACCCAGGCGGGCGGAGGAGGCCGGCCGCAGGCGTGCCGGTAGAGGCCCTCGGCGAAGCGGTCGTGGATGGCGCCGAGCCGCTCGAGCGCCTCCCAGGCGGGTGCCTCGCTCACCGTCAGGTAGGGCTCGTCGGGCTCCTCGGCACGGGCCGCCGCCGACAGGCAGACGCTCACGGCCAGGCGCGCGCGCACGAGCGTGTGGAGTACCGCGAGCTCGGCGTCCGTGAGGGGCTGCTGGCCGTGATAGGCGGCCGCGAGAGTGGCGACGATCCGCTCCGGGCGCGACTCGCCGAGCGCCGCGTAGGCGGCCGCGATCGCGACCTCGGCCACGCGCCAGGTGTGCGTGCAGTCGCCGAAGTCGAGCAGGCCCACGACGGGTCGAGGCGACGCGTCGGGGGGGGCGAGGAGCACGTTGTGATCGTTGGCATCGTTGTGGACGACCTGGCGGGGCAGGTCGTCGGCTCTCGGCGCCACGTACGTCTCGAAGTCGGCCAGCGCGCGCTCCACCAGCCCGCGGCCGCCGGGACGCGTGACGCGCTCCGCACCTTCGCGGAGGATGCCGGGCGCCTGCGACAGCTCCCACACGAAGCTCTCGCGGTGTGCGCCGGGGTGGTCGAAGTCGGCGAGGGCGGCGTCGAGCCGGCCGAGGAGCCGGCCGAGCGCCTCGGCCGGGTCGACGCCGCGGGGCCGGGCCCCGGCCAGCGGTTCACCCGGCAACCACGAGAGCAGGCGGGCCCGATGGGCGCCCTGACCCGGAAGGTCGACGCGCAGGGTGAGTTGGCCGTCCAGGGTGGGGAGCGGCCGGGGCACCGGAAGATCCGGCGCGCGTGCGGCCAGGCGCTCGAGCACCGCCAACTCCAGGTCGATCACGTCCGGACTCTCGTCGGGCGCGTAGATCTTCAGCACCGCCGCCGGCCCCTCGGGCGTGTCGATGCGGGTGTTGAAGTCCTTGTGGCTGGGCAGCGGGTGAGTCGCGGTGACCGGCAGCCCCCAGTGCTCGCGAACCAGGTCCTCGACCCGGCCCGGGTCGGGGCGAGGCCGTCGTGTGGCGGGCGACTGGGCGGTCGAATCAGGCATGGTCGAGTCCCCCGGCGGCGCGTTCCCGGGAGCCGGGGCCGGAAGCGCGGCGAACAGCGGAGCGGAGGGCGCCTGCCGGGTGCCGCGCGGGACGGCGGCCGGACCCTACGGCGCGGGCAGCTCCGAAGGGGCGCCAAGGTAGAGCGGTGCGTCCGGCCCCACAACCGGGGCCGTGGAGGGGTTGGCGGCTCAGGCCGGGCGCGGCCAGGGATCGCCCGGCGGCGGCTGCGTACCCCTGCGCTCGCGCGCCGCCTCGAGGCGGGCGATGCGCTCCAGGAACGCCCGCTCGTCTCTGCGGAGGCTGTCGAGCCCCTCGGCGCGGATGCGTGCCAGCAGCCGTTCGACCTCTTCGCGGTTGACCTCGTGGAGGTGGTCGAGCCGGATCGACTCGTACCACTCCCGATCGAACTGGTCCTGCACGTGCTTGGGGAAGTAGTACGAGTTGGGCTTCTCCACGACGCGACGAGCCGCGGCGCGGCGCTCGCGGTGGCGGCGCCAGGCGCGGTGGATGAGTGCCCCCGAGATGAACGCCGCCAGCACGAGGGCGGCGACCCAGTTCGGCATGACCCTGCCCCGTGTTCCTCTCTTCCGGGCGCCGAGCTCGATGCGCCCGGCGCTTGTCGGCCCTCTTCCCTTGGACGCCCGTGCCCCGGCCGGGGTTGTGCGGACCGGCCTCGAGCGCGCCGCGTCCGCGAAACCATACGCCGCTCCGCCCCCCGGCGGTTTCAGTCGGGGCTTGCCCGCCGAGGCGCCGCTCTTGTCCGCGCGCCCCGCCGCCGTAGCTTCGCGACGCGGACCCCGAGTCGACGGAGGCGACACCGTTCGGCGAGGGCTCCTGAATTCAGGATCGGCCACGACGGCCACAATGTCGAGGAGGATGTGATGACGGTGCATAGGTCGGTGCTCGCGAGCACCGCGCTGCTGGGACTGCTGGCCTCGTGCGCGCCCGGCGCGGAGCGCGGGGGTGCCCTGCCGGGCGGAGTGGAACTCTCGGAGGAGCGCTTGCGGAGCGACATCCGCACGCTCTCGTCCGACGCCTTCGAGGGTCGGGGCCCCGCCTCGCCCGGCGAGGAGAAGACGGTCGAGTTCCTGGTGGACCAGTTCCGCGACATCGGCCTCGAGCCGGCGAACGGCGACGCCTACACGCAGGAGGTTCCGCTCGTATCGATCACGGTCGAGGGCCGGCCGGCACTCCGCTTCGGCGGCGCCGGCGGAGCCTCCGAACTGGCGTGGGGCACCGACTTCGTGGCCTGGACGAAGCGCGTGCAGGAGCACGTGTCGCTCGACGACTCGGAGCTCGTTTTCGTGGGCTACGGCATCGTCGCGCCGGAGTACGGGTGGAACGACTACGAGGGTCTGGACGTGCGCGGAAAGACGGTCGTCATGCTCGTCAACGATCCTGGGTTCGCGACGCAGGACCCCGATCTGTTCAACGGCAACGCCATGACCTACTACGGCCGTTGGACCTACAAGTACGAAGAGGCGGCCCGCCAGGGCGCGGCCGGGGCGCTCATCGTGCACGAGACGGCGCCGGCGGGATACCCGTGGGCGGTGGTGCAGGGAAGCTGGACCGGGCCACAGTTCGGGCTCGAGTCCGAAGACGGCAACGCCTCGCGTGTCGCGGTGGAAGGCTGGATCACGGGTGAGCGCGCACGTGAGCTGTTCGCGATGGCGGGTGAGGACTTCGACGCCCTCCAACAGGCGGCCGCACGGCCGGGCTTCCGGGCGCGGCCGCTGCCCGTGCGAGCCTCGGTCGAGCTCGACAACCACATCGAACGGTCCGTGTCGCGCAACGTGGTCGGGATGCTGCCGGGATCCGAGCGCCCGGACGAGGCGATCCTCTTCATGGCCCACTGGGACCACCTCGGACGCACCAGCGACGACGTGCCCGACCCGATCTTCAACGGGGCGTTCGACAACGCCACGGGCACGGCGGGCCTGCTCGAGCTGGCGCGGGCGTTCGCGTCGCTGCCCGAGCGCCCGGCCCGGTCCCTTCTGTTCGTGGCGGTGACCGCCGAGGAGCAGGGGCTGCTCGGCTCGGCCTACTACGCGGAGCACCCCCTGGTGCCGACGCACAAGACGGTCGCGGCCATCAACATGGACGGGCTCAACGTGCTGGGCCCGATGCGCGACGTCACCGTGATCGGCCTCGGGAACTCCGAGCTCGACCGCTATCTGCTCGAGGCCGCGCAGGAGCAGGGGCGGGTGCTCACGCCCGATCCGGAGCCGGAAAAGGGGTTCTATTACCGGTCCGACCACTTCAGCCTGGCCAAGGTGGGGATCCCGTCTCTTTACCTGGAGGGGGGGACGGACCACGTCGAGCACGGCCGGGAGTGGACGACGCAGCAGAAGGACGACTACACCCTGAACCGCTACCACAAGCCCTCGGACGAATACGACCCCTCGTGGGATCTGCGGGGCGCGGTGCAGGACCTGGAACTGCTCTATCGGGTGGCGTTCACGCTGGCGAACGGTGACGCCTGGCCGGAGTGGGCCGAGGGGAACGAGTTCCGGGCGATCCGGGAGGCGGACCTGGCGGCGCACCGGGACTGAGCCGTGCGGCGCGCGGCGGAGCCGCCGTGGGTTCGGTGGTTTGCCGGCCGGTAGGGGACGCACGCGGCAGGTCTTCGGGGCAGGGGCGCGGGCCGCAGAGGCCTTGCGCCCCTTCCTCACACGCGCTAGTCATACAAACGTTCGTTTGAATCAACACAGGAGGAACGCCCGTGGCGCGGAGCGGTGGACGGCAGGACCCGGTGGTGGGGGCGGACACGCGGCGGCGCCTGTTGGCGGCTGCCCGGGAGCGTTTCGCCGCCTCGGGGTTCGCGGGCACGTCGGTACGCGAGATCACGGGACTGGCAGGGGTCAACCTGGCAGCCGTGAACTACCACTTCGGCACGAAGGCCGGGCTCTACGAAGCGGTGCTGGAGGATGTGCTCGGGCCGCTGCGCGCGCGCATCAGCGCGGCCTGCCGGGCCGACGGCCGGCGTCCGCTCGAACGCCTGGAGGCGGTCGTGCGGGCGTTCTTCGCGCATCTGCGGGAGAACCCCGACCACCCCCGCTTCATGCTCCAGCAGCTCACACACGGGGGGCGTCCGGCCGCCCCGGTCGCGCGCACCATGCGCCACGTGCTGGGTGAGGTCACGGCCGTGGTGCGCGAGGGTCAGGCGGCGGGTGAAGTGCGCGACGCCGACCCGGTCCTGTGCGCGCTCAGCATGGTGGCCCAACCCATCCAGATGGCGCTCATGGCCACCCCCCTGCGCGCGGTGATCGGGGCCGAGCCGGCACTGGGCGGCCGGCTCGACGAGCCGGCACACATCGAGGATCACGCGGTGCGCTTCGCGCGGGGGGGGCTCGCCGCCTCGGGAGGAGAGGGATGACGAGACGCATGAACGATCGGTGCGGCGCGGCGAGGCGACGAGCCGCAGCGCTCTGCGGCTTCGTGGCGGTTCTGGGCATCGCCCCGGCGGGTCTGGGCGGGCAGGGGGTGAGCGGCGGGTCGCCGGCGGCGCAGGAAGACACG
>RFGQ01000474.1 GCA_003695865.1 Gemmatimonadota bacterium
CACCCGCCTCCGCACCACCAACGCCCGCATCGCCTCGACGATCGCCTCCACGCTCACCACCACCGCCCCGTCGATCAGCTCGCGCACCAGCGGCCACATCGGCTCGAGCACACCGCGGCCCCCGATCCCGTCCACGAAGCTCGCCCGCCGCTCCACCGTCACCGGCCGTCCCGCCGCCAGCGACGCCGTGAGCGGCGCCGCCGTCTCGACCTCGACCGCGAGCACCCGCACGCCCGGCTTCAGCGCCTGCACCGCCGCCGCGATCCCGCAGGCGAGCCCGCCGCCACCGTAGGGCACCAGCACCGTGTCGACCTCGGGCACCTGCTCGAGCAGCTCGAGCCCGATCGTGCCGTTACCCGCGATCACCGCCGGGTCGGCCACCGGATGGATGAACAGGCCGGGAAGGGAAGGGTCGCCGTGCTCCACGAGCACGCGCCACCAGTCATCGAAGGGGCGGGGCAGCGCCTCGCCGCCCAGGCGGCGGAGCGCCTCGAGTTTGGTCGCAGGGGCCGTGTCGGGCACCACCACGCGGCAGGGCACGCCCATGCGGCGCGCGTTCCAGGCCACACCCTGCGCCATGTTGCCGGCCGACGCCGTATAGACGCCCTCGGCGAGCGCCTCGGGCCCGGCGAGCGCCATCGCGTTGCCCGCGCCCCGCAGCTTGAACGAGCCGATGGGCTGCAGGTTCTCGAGCTTCAGGAAGACGCGCGCGCCCTCGGGCGCCAGGTCGTCGTCGAGCGCGACCACCGGCGTGCGCAGCGCCACGCCCTCCAGGCGCTCCGCCGCCTCGCGGATCGCGCCGAGCGGCGGGCGCTCAATCGGACGCATGGCGTCGTCCGCCGAGCGGCACCTCGACCCCCACGCCCTGCGCGCGGGCCCGTGCGGTCACCCAGTGGGCGGCGGCCAGGTCTTCGACCGCCAGCCCGAGCCCCTTGAACAGCGTGATCTGCGCAGCGTCCGTGCGCCCCGGCGCCCGCCCGTCGAGCACCTCGCCCAGCTCGGCCACGATGTGGTCGTCGTCGACGAGCCCCTCGTCGCGCGCCGCCAGAAAGTCGCCCGACTCGTTGAGCGTCGACTCGCGGCGGTCCACGTAGAAGCGCGCCCGCCGCACCGCCTCGCCGTCGAGCTCGCGCGCCGTGCGCACGCTCGATCCCACCGCGTTCACGTGCGTGCCGGGCGAGAGCCACGCCCCCTCGAGCACCGGGGTGCTCGACGACGTGACCGTGCACACGATGTCGGCCCCCTCGACCGCCTCGCGCGCCGAGCCCACGGCCCGCACCGGCAGGCCCGAGCGTGCGCCCTCGCGCTGGGCGAAGGCCTCGCGGTGGGCCGGCGTGGGGCTGTAGACGCGCACCTCGTCGAGCGGCCGCGCGAGCGCCATCGCCTGCAGGTGCG
>RFGQ01000475.1 GCA_003695865.1 Gemmatimonadota bacterium
AGGGCAGCTATGAGGACGGTCGCACCGCGGCCCGGCCGGCCGCGTCGGGCAGTGTCTGCGGGCCACATCCGCCTCGCCCTGGCGGCGCTGTTCGCCGGGGTGGCGGCGGGCTGCGCACCGCGGCCGGCCGACCTGCTCATCGCGGGTGGCGAGGTGATCGACGGCAGCGGCGCCGACGCCGTGCGGGCCGACGTGGCCGTGGCCGACGGCCGCATCACGTTCGTGGGCGACGCCGCCCGGGCGCGCGTGCGGGCGCGCGACACGATCGATGCGTCGGGCCTCACCGTGACGCCCGGCTTCATCGACATGCACTCCCACGCGGAACTCGACGAGGACTACGGGCGGGATGCCCGGCCCTTCCTGTTCCAGGGCATCACCACGGTGGTGACAGGCGTCGACGGCTTCGCGGACGACGACGTCGCGGGCCGGCTGCGCCGCTGGGCCGAGCGCGGCATCGGTGTGAACGCGCTCACCTACGTGGGCCACAACAGCGCCCGGCGGGCCGTGATGGGCATGGCCGACCGCGCCCCCACGCCCGAAGAGCTGGACGCCATGCGCGCCTACGTCCGCAGGGGCATGGAGGGCGGCGCCCTGGGCCTCAGCTCCGGCCTCTTCTACCTGCCCGGCACGTACGCGGCCACCGACGAGGTGATCGAGCTCAATCGGGTCGCGGCCGCGTACGAGGGCGCCATCTACGACACGCACGACCGCGACCTGGGCGCCGCCTACCCGCCGTTCGGCTACCTGAAGTCGATCGCCGAGGCGATCCGCATCGGCGAAGAGGCGGGCACCAAGGTGATCTTCAGCCACTTCAACGCCCAGGGCGCCGCGCACTACGGCCGCGCGCCCGAGGGCGCCCGCCTCATCGAAGAGGCCCGCGCACGCGGGGTCGAGGTGGCCGCCGCCCAGCACGTCTACACGGCCACCCAGTCGAACCTGCGCTCCTACACCATTCCGGGTTGGGCGGCCGCGGGCGGCGACACGGCCATGCTGCGCCGCTTCGACCACCCCGACACCGTGCGCATGATCGACCGGCAGACGCGCGAGATGCTCGCCATCCGGGGAGGCGCCGAGAAGCTGCTGTTCGCCGACCCGCGCCCCGAACTGAACGGCCGCACCCTGGCCGACGTGGCCCGCGCCTGGGGGATCGACGCGCCGGCCGCCGCGCGCCGCATCCTGCGCGACGGGAACGCCGTGGTCATGAACCTGGACCTCTACGACATCGAGAACACGCGCTTCCTGGCCCGCCAGCCCTGGATGATGACCTGCACCGACGGGCGCACACCGCGTCCCGACCAGGCGGTCACACACCCGCGGGTCTACGGTGCGTTCACGCGCAAGCTGCGCCGCTTCGTGCTCGACGAGGGGGTGATCACGCTGCCGTTCGCCATCCGCAGCATGAGTGGCCTCGCGGCCGACTTCCTGGGGCTCCGCGACCGGGGGTACGTGCGCGAGGGACAGGCCGCCGACCTGGCCGTCTTCGACCTCGCGCGGGTGCGGGACCGGGCCACGTTCGAGAACCCCCACCAGGTGTCCGAAGGCACGGTCCACGTGCTGGTCAACGG
>RFGQ01000048.1 GCA_003695865.1 Gemmatimonadota bacterium
GGCGTGGCTGACCGCGTTGCGCACCGCCTCCTGGACCACCCGAAACACGGCCAGGCGAGTCTCGGGAGAGAGGCGATCTTCGACGGCGGCGGCGTGCGACACCCGCACCGGCACACCCGAGTCTTCGGCCACCCTCCGCGTGTAGGCGTCGAGCGCCGCCCGGAGTCCCAGCTCTTCCAACTCGGGGGGATGGAGGCGGCGGGCTACGCCCCGCACACCCTCGAGGGCCTCGAGCAGTTCGCTCCGGATCTCGGCGCGCAGGCCGCGTGCACGCTCCTCGTCCCGCTCGGCTTCGGCCTGCTCCATCAGGCGGAATCGCACCAGCGCCCCCGCGAGCGTCTGCGCCAGGTCGTCGTACAGTTCCCGGGACGAGCGCGTGCGCTCCTCTTCCTCGGCGCGCAGCGCCCTCGCCGAGAGCAGGCGGTCCTGCGCGCGCCGACGCTCGTACTCGTCGAGCGACCGGTTGAACACCGTGGTGAGCCTCGACAGGGAATCGTCGGCCGTACGCAAAACGGCGGCTCGGGCGCTCAGGTCTCCGGCTTCGATGCGGGCGGCGGTCTCTTCGAGTTCGCGCACGGGCGCCAGGGCGGTGCGCAGCAGGAGCACGTTGAGTACGGTGCCGGCGATCAGCCCGAGCAGCACGATGGCCACGAAGCCGGCGACGAGCGTGGCGGTGCCGTGGGCGTCGTCCAGGTGCGCGTGCAGAACCAGCCCCGCCGCCAGCCCCAGGGCGAGCAGGCCGAGGTTGGGGAGGAGCAGCTTGTAGAGCAGCGGCGTGCGCAGAATCGTGCGCACCGCCGCGCGCGAGCGCAGGGGAACACCCTCGCCGCGCGCGGCGCCCGGATCGACTGCGGGGCGGTCCGCCGTTGCCGTCATGGCGCGCACGTGCTTCCTTACTGCTCGACTGCGTGGTCTCGGGCTCGTGGCCTGGCCGGTGATGGTACGAAAAATGGCCTGCAGTGGGTCCGGACCGCTGTCGGGAGATCGCGGAACGCCCTGTGGGGGATTTCTCCACAGGCGTGAAGGTCGGCGACCAGGAGCGCGCGTGAGCGGAGGCGACAGGACCGGCACGGCGGCCGCGGGGGCGCACGCCCTCGATGCCGCGCGCCAGACGTACCGTTCCATCTTCGAGGCGGCCCCCGATGGGATCGCGCTCGTGGACGAGGACGGCACGATCGTCGAGGCGAACCCTCAGATGGAGCGTCTGTTCGGATACGAGCCCGGAACGCTCGTCGGACAGTCGGTGGAAGCGCTCGTACCCGAAACGGTGCGCGACGCTCACCGGGGGCATCGCGCCCGCTACGGCAGCCAGCCGCGACGCCGGCCGATGGGCATCGGGATGGAGCTCGTGGGCCGCCGGGCGGACGGCACCGAGTTCCCCGCCGAGATCTCGCTCAGTCCGCTGCCCGAGCGCGTGGGCTGCGTCATCTGCATCGTGCGCGACGTGACCGACCGCGTGCGTCTGCGGGCGTTCACCAAAGACGCCGTGGACGCTGCCGAGGAGGAGCGGCGCCGGATCGCGCGCGAGCTGCATGACGACACCGCCCAGGTGCTCTCGGCCCTGCTCCTCAAGCTCGAGGCAGTGCTTCGCACCCATGACGAGGCGGCCCGGGAACGGCTCTGCCGCGAGGTGAAGGACGGGCTGCGCGAGGCCGCCGAAGGCGTACGGAGGATCGCGCGCGGCCTGCGTCCGCCCGCGCTCGAGGACGCCGGGGTCGTCGCGGCCATCGAGGCGCACGTACGCGCGATCAGCGAGCGGAGTGGCGGCGTCGTGACCGAGTTCGAAGCGGAGCCGGTCGACGGCGGGCTCTCGGAAGAGGCGCGCCTGGTGCTTTACCGCGTGGTCCAGGAGGCCGTGACCAACGCCTTGAAACACGCCGAGCCGTCGCGCATCCTGGTTTCGCTGCGCATGGAGGACGGCGACGTGGTCGCCTGCGTCGAGGACGACGGCTCCGGCTTCGAACCGGCGGCCATCGAGCGGCGCTCCCACGGGCTCGGCCTGGTGGGCATGCGCGAGCGAGCCGCGGGCGTGGGGGGGCGCGTCACGTTCGAGTCCCGCCCGGGTGAGGGAACGCGCGTCGTGCTTCGACTGCCCGTACAGGAGGACTGACCGTCGTGGCCGAGACCGTGAAGATCCTGCTTGCAGACGATCACGCGATGTTCCGCGCGGGCATCCGGGCGCTGCTCGAGGGCGAGACCCGCTTCGAGGTCGTGGGCGAGGCGTCGTCCGGCGACGAGGCCGTCGACCTGGTACGCAAACTCCATCCCGACATCGTGGTCATGGACCTCTCGATGCCGGGTTCGAACGGTCTCGAGGCCACCCGCCGCATCGCCGCGCTCGATCTGGACACGCGCGTGCTGGTGCTGACCGTGCACGCCGAAGAGGAGTACCTGGTGCCCGTGGTCGAGGCCGGAGCCAGTGGATACCTGACCAAGACCTCGGCCGACACCGATCTGATCGAGGCTCTCAAGATCGTGGCGCGTGGAGAGGTCTACCTGCCCCCCAAGGCCACACGCCTGCTGCTCCAGCAATACAAGACGGCCGAGGCGGACGATCATCCGGGCCTGCGCGACCTGAGCTCGCGCGAGCAGGAGGTGCTGGCGCTCACCGCCGAGGGCTACAGCTCGCGCGAGATCGGCAAGAAGCTCTTCATCTCGCCGAAGACCGTCGACACCTACCGCTCGCGGATCATGGAGAAGCTGGGGCTCACCCATCGCTCCGAGCTGGTCCGCTTCGCCCTCAAAGTCGGCCTGCTCAAGGGCGTCGACTGAGGGCGCCGGGCGGCCGGGTCGGGAAACTCGTGGCGGAGTGGCCGCTCGGGGGTTCGGACCGAGGACGAGGACGCCCGGCGGGACGCGCGCTGCACCCCTGACCGTAACGAGCGACGGCCCGCCTCCGGATGGTTCCCGGAGGCGGGCCGTCGTGCCCCGGCGCCCACGCTGCTGCGGTGCCCGGCCGACTCAGGTACAGTCGGCTACCGAGGCGTCCGCGTCGATCTCGCCCGCGATGGGCATCTCGGCGGCCGGCGCTTCTTCGAGCACCGCTTCGGCCGCTGCCTCGACCTGGGCCTGAAAGGCCGGCGCCGCCTCACCCATGGGTGCGCCCGCAATCGATACATAGAGCAGGGCCGTCGCGACGAGCATCGCGCCGCCGAGCAGGTCCCGCATCAGATTCGTCGTCATCGTTTCTATCTCCGTCTTCACCACCTCGACACCGCCCACCTACGAGCTTCGACGTCGGTGGGTTTCGCGGGGTTGCCGGCGCGCGCGCGGCCCCCGCGTAAGCCTTCGGGACTCGTCCTCGGGCTGGCGCCCTCCGGACGCGCATCGCAGACTGACGGCTTCCGCTGCCCCTACCGCGCACGACACCCACCCGGAGGCGTTCATGCCGCGCTCGACGTCCGGCCTGCTTACGGGCCTCACCCTCACGTTCTTCGCCCTCGGAACCCTTGCGCAGCCCGAGCGGCTCGGCGCGCAGGAGGGCGACTACCTGTACCGGGTGCTCACGGTGCGGGCGGCGCCGGGTCACCTGCTCGAGCTCATCGATCTGCTCGACGAGCAGCGGGGGGTGCTGCTCGAAGCCGGAGACGAAGACTTCTTCTGGATGCGGCATTCGCAGGGCGATCAGTGGGACCTCATGGTGCTCTATCCCATGGGGTCGTTCGCCGAGTACTACGCTCCCGAGCGCGTGCGTGCGCGTGCCGAGGGCTCGGGCGCCTCCGGGCGGAGCGGCGCCGAGCTGCAGCGGGCGATCGACGCCGTGTCGGCCTTCCGCGAGGAGCTCTTCGCGCGCGGTCCCGATCCCGCGGCGGTGCGCGCCCGCTACGAGGGCGCCGGGCTCTTCCACGTGGAGATGTTCGTGGCGCTGGCCGATCGGAGGGATGAGCTGCTGGAGCAGCGGCGCATGGAAAACCGCTACTACGCGGCACTCGAGCGGGAGCCCAACATGATCTTCGTGCGCGAGGCGGGCGCGGGCTGGGATCTGTTCACGCTGGGCTTCTACGAGAGCCTGCAGGCCTTTGCGGCGGCCGGCGACATTCCCGCCGACGAAGAAGACAGGGCGGCGCGCGCGGCCGGATTCGAAGCGGCGAATCGCATCGGCACCTACCTGCGCTCCCTCATGCTGCGCCACAACGACACACTGGCCGGCACGGTCCGCTGACCCGTTCAGGCCGCGACGGCGTGTGGTGTCAGGGGAGGTCGCGCGGCCTCACGAACGCGCGCAGGCGTGCGCCGCCCGGACCCGCGTCGAGCCACCGATCCACGTCGAAGTCGAGCACGGCCAGCGCCGCGGTGGGGAACTTGGCGTGCATCGCCCTGCGGGCCGCTTCGTCCCCCGACGAGAGGAGCAGTGCGAGCGCCTGAGTCCCGGGGTTGTGCGCCAGCACGAGCAGGCGCTCCGCCGCCTCGGGTGCGGCCCGTACTGCGGTGAGCATCTCGGCCGGAGAGGCCAGGTAGAGCGCCGGGTCGAACTCCACGCGCACGTCTCCCTTCCCGAGTTCGGGCTCCACCAGCGACCAGGTCTCGCGCGTGCGCCGCGCGGGCGAAACCAGCGCCAGGTCGGGTGCAAGTTCGTGTTCGGCGATCCAGCGTCCGATACGGGGCGCGTCGCGGCGGCCGCGCGCCGAGAGCGGGCGGTCGAAGTCGTCCAGGGACGGCTCGTCCCAGCTCGACTTGGCGTGACGGAGCAGGAGCAGCGTTTTCATGGCGCCGTACCCTACCCCCAAACCGGCGGTGGGTTACGCGCGGGTAACCCGGGCGGAGGTGGCCGAATCGTCGCAAGCGCCCGCGGGCGCACAAAATCCTTGCCGCGCCGGGCCACGGGGACGGTATTCTGAGGTGGTGCACGCGGAACATCTCCCCTTCCGAGGAAGGCCGATGAACGAAGGCGTCACGCCCTCCGAAGACACGCCCCGGCACGACACTTCCCAAGACCGAACGCCGGCCGAGGGGACCGCGGACACGGGGCACCCCGAGGGTGCCCCGGCCGGGCACGCCCCTGCCGATGCGACGACGCCCGGCCCGCGCGGCGGACCGGGCTCGGTGAGCGCCCAGGACAGGCCGCTGTCCTGGCCTCCGCCGGGGCTCGAGTGGATCCAGGGTAAGGTCTGGCGGGCCGTGAGTCTGGCGTGGATCGGCGCGCTGGTCGCGGTGGGCCCGCTGCTGTGGAGCGTCGCTTTCGTGAGCGACTTCTCGAGTCTCGGACCGCTCGAGGGACACTGGGAGG
The DNA here is from genome assembly GCA_003695865.1 of Gemmatimonadota bacterium. Lineage (GTDB taxonomy): Bacteria > Gemmatimonadota > Gemmatimonadetes > Longimicrobiales > Gaopeijiaceae > J028. The sequence goes on from RFGQ01000048.1 coordinate 5,228, forward strand.
TGGGGCTCTCGGTCACGCTTCTGGGGGCGCTGGTGCTGCTGGGTGCGTTCGCGCTGCTGGTGAGCGTGCTCAAGGCGGCGGCGCGGGGGGCGGAGCTGGGATACGGATCCCTCACGATCGCGCAGGTCGCCTGCGACCTGAGCCGCGACACCGGCTTCCTCCTTCAGGGGCTCAGACACTTCTCGCGCTTCTCGCCCGAAGAGCGTCGCAGCCTGGTCCGCGCGCGCCTGATCGCCGCGCTCATGGCCCTGATCGCACCCGTGTGGATCGCCGTCGGCTTCTCGGTGTCGATCGCGCTCGCGGCGCGGGGACTCCTGGGGCCGCGCGACGTGTGGTATCTGACGCTGGGCCCGGCCGCCGTGTTCGCGGGCGTCGCCGTGGGATTGCACGCCTACCAGGCGCTGCGCGTGCGGCTCGCGCGGCGCGGATGGCACTTCGAGGGGGGCGGCGACGAACACGTGCGGGCCGAGGTCTCGAGTTGGGCCGGCCGCCTCGAGGCGAGGGCCGCCGAGCGCGCGATCGACACCGGTTCGAAGGGACGCCGCGGGCGGTTCAACAACGCGGCGGTGCTGACCTCACTGCTCGCGCTGGTCGTGATGGTCCCCCTGCTGACCGTCTCGGCCACCTCGGCCATCGGGCCGATCCTGGCGAGCGTGGCCGTGCCCGACTTCCTGTCTGTGCAGGAGATGGCGGGCGCGGTCGAGGCGTTGCGGCGTTACCGGCTGGAGCCCGACGAGTCGGTGACGCCGCTGCAGGCCGGGCAGGCGCTGAACAACCTCGCCTGGGTGGGGCTCACCGCGCACGAAGAGCCGTTCGAGCGGCCACCGGCGCGCCACTACGCCGAAGACTGGTTCCCCAACCCGGACCGCTTTCCAAACCCGTACGAGGAACGGATCGCCTACCGCCTGATGACCGCGTATCCGGCGGGCCTCTCGGCCGACGAGGCGGCGGCCGTGCGCAGCGCCGCCGCTCACCCGGCCCAGGTCGAGATGGGGCGGGTGGCCCGGGCCGCCGCGGCCGACCTGGTGAGTTCGCGCTGGCTCACGCCGCTGCCCGACTCGATGACGATGCAGGAGCTGCCCTGGCCGCACTTCGACGAGTACCGCTTCGCGGGCCTGGCGCACGTGGCGCGGGCCGCGGTCGAGCGCGCCGAAGGCCGCCCCGCCGAGGCCGAGCGCACGCTGCGCGAGCTCGTATCCACAGGCTTCGTGCTCATCGA
>RFGQ01000476.1 GCA_003695865.1 Gemmatimonadota bacterium
CCGGCACGGCGGACGGGGAGGCGGTCGGGGGGCTCGAGTCGAACGCGATCGCGGGTGGCTTCCAGAAGCTCTTCACCCCCTCGCGGCGCCTCATGATGACGGCCGCGGACACCAACGAGTTCTCTCTCGAAGACGCCCGCTGGGGGGGGCACGGAGTGTTCACCCACTTCCTGCTGGAGGGGCTGCGGGGCGCGGGCGACGCGAACGCGGACGGAATCGTCACCTTCTCGGAGGTCTTCGACTTCGTCTCGACGAACGTGCGACAGGCGACGAACGGTCGCCAGAATCCGCAGCGCGCGGGGCTGGGGGACGTGCCGCTCGCGGTGGTGGAGAACACCGCCGACGGCGACCGCCCGGAGCGCTGACGCCGGCCGGGCTCCGAGCGGGCAGACCGCACGGGGGGCCCCGGGTGACCGGGGCCGCGGCCTCAGAGGAACTCGCGCCAGTCGCGCTCGAGCACCTTCCGGTAGACTTCGGACTCGATGAAGAGGTCGACGATGTCGGGCTCCAGGTAGCCCGCCTCGGCCTCTTCCTTGAGGATCGACAGCGCGCGCTCGACCGGCATCGCCTTCTTGTATGGCCGGTCCGATGCGGTGAGCGCGTCGAAGATGTCGGCCACCGTCATGATGCGCGTCTCGAGCGGAAGCTGCTCGCGCGTCGCTCCGTCCGGGTAACCCGAGCCGTCGAGCTTCTCATGGTGGCCACGCACGATCTCGGCGACGCGGGCCAGATCTTCCGTCCACGGGATCTGCAGCAGGAAGTCGTAGCTGTGCAGCACGTGCGACTCGATCTGCCTGCGTTCGTCTTCGTCCAGGCTGCCGCGCGGGATCGACAGGTAGTGGAGTTCCTCTTCGGTGAGATAAGGCGCCTCGGAGCCGTCGGGAGCCGTGTAGGTCTGGCGCGCGATCTCCTGTAGGATGTCGGCGGCGGCCTCGGGTAGCACCCGCGGGATGTTGGCCTCTTCGATGGCCTGCCGGTAGGTGTCGAGGCGCTCCAGATCGTCGCGGAGCTGCTGCTCCAGCGCCGCGAGTTCGGCCTGGTCGCCGGTGGCGCCCGACGCCTCCAGGATCTCGACCCGGCGCTCCAGCGCCCGGGCGATGAGCGTGGCCCGGATGAGGTCGAAACGCGCGCGCACTCTCGCTTCGAGCACGGGCGGCAGCTTGTGCATCTTCACCAGCACCTCCTCGCGGACCCCGACCTTTCCGAAGTCGTGGAGGAGGCCGGCGTAGCGGAGCTGGCGCATCTCCTCGGGCGTGAAATGCACATCGGCGAACGGGCCCTCGGTGGCCTGGTTCATGAGCTCGGCGACGTCGCAGGTGAGTTCGGTCACCCGCAGCGAGTGACCCGACGTGGTAGGATCCCGCTGGTCGATGGCCGTCACCGCGGCCTTGATGAAGCCCTCGAACAGGTTCGCGATGGACTGGTAGAGGCGACCGTTCTCGATCGACACCGCCGCCTGCCCGGCGAGCGAGCGCACCAGATCGACCTCGTGCTCACCATAGGTCAGCACATGCGCTGCGGCGTCTTCCTCGTTGCGGATCGTGGCGGCGGCGTCGCGTTTGCGGTTGATGAGCTGGAGCACACCGACCACGTGATCGCGGTGGTCGATCATGGGCACGACCAGCATCGACTTGGCGCGATACCCGACCTCTTCGTCGAAGGCGCGGTTGAACGAGTAGGGCGCCTCGGCGGGAATGTGATAGGCGTCGTCGATCACCAGCGGTTTGCCGTGCGACGCGACCCAGCCGGCGACGCTCGACTCGTCCAGCGGCAGCGTGAAGTCGGGCGTGGGCAGGTCGGGCAGGGAGTCGTTCTGCGCTCGCAGGAAGTGAAGGTGCCGGGTGCCGTCATCGGCTTCTTCCACCAGATAGAGGCTGCCTGCATCCGATCGGGTGAGGCGGCGCGCCTGGGTCAGGATGAGCCCGAGGAGCGCGTCGGGGTCGCGCTCGCTCATGAGCGCCATGCCCACGCGGTTGAGCTCCTGGCGCTCCTCGCGGAGGCGCGCGAGTTCGTCTTCGAGTTCGCGAACGCGCGTGTCGGCGTCGGCGATCCCGTCCCGCCCGGTCGTCTGCGTCATGGTTGGTCTCCGGCGTTCGTCTTCGCGCCGACCGGACGTCCGGTCAGCGTGCAGCGTCGGCCCGGTCGAAGGCGCGGCGGGCCTCGTCGAGGCGCCCCAGGGCGTCGAGGATCTCGCCCTCGAGATTGTACACGTCGGCCGAGAGGGGAGCGCCACTCGCCTCGAGGGCGCGCAGCGCGCTGAGCGCCTCGTAGAGGAGGCCCGCCTGGCGGTAGACGGCCGCGGCGACGAGCAGGCCGTCCGACGCCGGATCGAGGCCGGTCCGGGTGAGGGCGATGAGGTTCCGTGATACGATGCCGTAGTCGGCGGGTCCGATCACCGAGAACGACTGCTCACGTGTGGGCCGCCCGCCGGAGGGCGCCACGGTCCAGGCGTAGCGCTCGCCGGGCAGCAGCGGGGGAGCGTCGGGGGGCAACGTCCAGACCGTGTCCGCGCCCAGCCGGTAGCGCACCGGCGCGCCTCCGCTCTCGCGCCGGATCTGGATCGTGTAGCCGCTCGCGCCCTCGACGGCGGCCCACACGAACGTGGGCCGGGGATCCATGACCGGAATGCCGTTGCGCGGCATCACCAGCACCGGCTCGCCGGGGATCGGACGGATCATCCCCTGGCGGTTGGGGTTGCCGCGAGCGTCGGTGCGGGCGGCCTGCGCGAGCACCCGCGTGGTCCGCTGGAAGAGCCCGTCTTCGCGTTCGCCCGCGTCGGGGGGCGCGAGGGTCAGGGCCTCTTTCACGGTTTCGGTGCGCCCGGTGCGGTGCACGATGGTGGCCTCGCCCCCCTGCGGCACGATGCGGTCCCCGGCGGCCAGGCGAGCGCCGACCGCCGCGGGCACGGGGTCGCCGCCGCCCGGTTGGATCCGCACGTCTCCGCTGACCCGCACCACCACGGCCAGCGGAGCTTCCTGGGGACGGGCACCGAGCGTGCCGGAAAGCAGTAGCAGACCGGCGAGTGTCATCCACGTCTTCATGAATCGGGCTCCCGGGATCATTTGACCGTGCGGCGGACGACGAAGTCCCAGTCCGCCGGCGGTGGGTTGGCGATGTGGCTCCGTGTCCGCTCCAGATAGACGCGGCTGGGGCCGTCCTTGGGATGGGCTTCGAGCGCGGCTTCGAAGTAGCGCTCGGCCAGCTCCCAGTCCCGCCGCCGGTATGCGGCGAGTCCCTCGTTGAAGTGGGCGAGTGCTTCCTCGCGCTCGGGGGCGAGCGCGGTGTCGGCCATCTCGACGACCTCGAACACCGTCACCGCTTCGCCCTTTCCCTTCACGGCCAGGATGTCGAGTTCGCGGAGCCGGAACGCCGAGCGGTCGACCTGCGCGAGGGTGTACTCCGAGGCCATGATGAGGGTGTCGTAGGTCTTGTTCGCGGGCTCGAGGCGGGCGGCCAGGTTCACGGCGTCGCCGATCACGCTGTAGTCGAAGCGGTCGCGGCCACCCACGTTTCCGACGACGACCGTGCCGGTGTTGATGCCGATGCGCACGAGCAGCTCGTCCTCGAAGCCCTGCTCCTGCCAGCGGGCGTTCAGGTCGGTCATCTTGCGCTGCATCATCACCGCGCAGCGCAGGGCGCGCTCGGCGTGGTCGGCCTGCTCCGAGGGCGCGTTCCAGAACGCCATGATCGCGTCCCCGATGTACTTGTCGAGCGTGCCACCCTCCTGGAGCACGACGTCCGTCATCTCCGAGAGGTAGACGTTCAGATACGAGATGAGGACCTCGGGGTCCATCTTCTCGGCGAGTGAGGTGAAGCCGGCCAGGTCGGAGAACAGCACCGTGACGGGCCGCTGTTGTCCGCCCAGGCGGAGGGCGGCCGGGTCTTCGGCGATCTGCTGGACGACGGCGGGCGAGACGTACTTGGCGAACGCGCTGCGGATGAAGCGCTTGTCGCGCCCCTCGACGATCGAGACGTAGGCCGTGGCTCCGAGGTAGGCGAGCAGCAGTGTGGCGAGCCCGGGAATCATGGGGATCCACAAACCGCTGCGGTCGAAGACCGCCACGGCCAGGCCGGCGTAACCGCCGGCGAGCACGAGCGTGCCGACGCCGCCCCACAGCGCGCCGCGCCAGAAGACCAGGCCCGCCGCGAGCACGGCCGAGGCGAGCAGCAGGGCCCAGCGCAGCGCGAACCCGGCGCGGCGGATGTGGATGCCGTGTAGCAGGTCGGCGAGTGCGTTCGCGTGGACCTCCACGCCGAACGTCCACCCCGCCAAGTCGCCCTTGGGGGTAGGCACATCGTAGAAGGGCGATCGGAACTTGTCGGAGTCGTGGAAGCCCGTGCCGATCAACACGATGCGGTCGCGGAAGAACTCGGGCGTGAAGGTCGCGAGCGTGGGCACGGTCGACGCCGAGAACGCCGGGAACGTGCCTCCCTCGGCGTCCGTGCGGGACGGCGGCCCGAGGAAGCGGATCGGGAAGGTCCACGCGATGGGGCCGACTCCCTCCGGCCAGCCGCCCGGGGGCCGGGCATGGTCTTCGGGAAGCCCGTCCACGGCGAGGCGCCCGCTCCGCAAAGCCTCGTCGACCAGCGCGTCGGCGTCGAGCCCGCGCGCGTGCGCGTAGAGCGCCAGCGGCCACGAGGGCGCGGCGCCGCTGCCGTCGCGCACGGCGAGCACGCCGTCACGCACCACGTCGAACGGCGTGGGGATCTCGGCCGCGCCCACGCCGGCCGCGACCGAAGCGAAGGCTTCGTGCGGGCGGGCCAGATGCGGGCGCCCGGCCTCGTCGTCCTCGACCCGCGCGACCAGGATCACGTTGCCGGCCCGCTCGATGGCGTCGACCAGACGGTCGTCGCCCCCCTCGCGCGCGTTGAGCTCGGGATAGAGCCGGTCGAGGTACACGTCCAGCCCGATCGTGCGCGCCCCGGCGGCGGCGAGCGCATCGATGAGGTCGGCCAGCACCGGGCGCGGGAAGGGCGACAGGTAGGGCCATCCCTCCGCCGACGCTTCGTCGAACATCACCAGCACGATGTCGTCCGGCGCGTTCGCGTCGGCGCGCAGCGCATGCGCCGAGACCCGCTGGCGGTAGTCGAGCGTCAGCCACTCGAGTTCTTCGAGTCCGGTGAGCCGACCTCCGGGTCCCGAGAGGAACGCCGCGCCGACGGCAGCCCCGAGAGCCACCAGGCCGACCGTTGCGCCGCGCGTCCACTTCATGATCGCTCTCCGGGCGGCCCTCGCGGCCGCCCGCCTCCGCTTACCGGTGGATCTCGTAGAGCACCGACGCGCTGGCCCAGGTATCGAGCCGCACCGCATCGGGGGCGCCCTCGACGCTGCCGGCCGCCCGGCGCAGCGCCTCGACCACGCGGTCGGCGAGCAGCACATCGCCCGTCACCCAGTCGTCGCCCATGGGCAGGTCGAGCGGCTCGGGCGTGACGAACGCGCGGACCATGCTGCGCCCCGGCGGCGGCTGGACCTCGACCACGATGTCCATCTTTTCGGTGGGCCAGGTGATGCGCTGGCCCGCCTCTACGTGGTTGTCGCGGTCGTAGGGGTTGGGATAGAGCAGGCTGACCGTACCGTCGGTGCCCAGGTCGACGAGCGTGAGATATCCGGCCCGTTCGGACTCGGCGTGGAAGCGGACGGTCTCGCCCAGCCCGAGGCTGTGCGCGTCGCCCTCGAGCCACACGCGCAGGCCGAAGGGTTGAGCCGGATTCTCCACCTCGCCCAGGCGGCGGGCGGCCGCCTCGCGCTTGAGGTGGGCGGCGATCGCTTCGGCGCCGGCCTGCCCGGTCGGGTACTCGGCGCGCACCGCGCCGTCGGTCGATACCACCCGCACCTGCTCGGCCCGCCGGCGCAGGAACAGGTGGGCGAAGTCCTGTTCGCCGTCCACCAGGCGCAGACCGGGCACGTCGGCCACGAGCGGCGCGAGCGCTTCGGCCGTGGCGGTCGACACGCCCGCCACGTTCACGCGGGTCGTCGTTACCGGGAAGCGGTAGCCGATCATGCGGGCGCCCTCGCCGTCCGACGCGGCGCCCGAGAGCGTGCGCGTGTGCGCGAGGTCGCGCTCCACGTGGGTGACCTCGAGGCGTGCGCCGCCCTCCGTCTCGAAGACGGAGCCCGCCGTGATGCCGAGCGCGCCGCCGCCGGCCAGCACGGCCCCATCCTCGCCGACGTGGACCGGGAGCACCGCCTCGGCCGCGCCACCGGCGCCGCCTTCCACGAAGAAAAGCGGGAGCGTCTTCAGTTCGACCTCGGCCGAGAGGTGGGGGTCCTGCTCGAAGCGGTTGCGCCGGAGCGCATCGGCCACTCGCCGGAACGCCTGCTCGTAGGTGAGATCGGCCGGCGCGCGCCACAGCTCACGCACCAGGAAGGTCGTGAAGGCGCCCCCGTGGAACGGCTCGGCACCGTCCTCGCCGGGGAAGAACGCGTCGACGGCGGCCTGGTTGGGCTGCGAGGCCGAGAGCTCGAGCACCCGGGTGCCCGCCGGGTCGAATCCCGAGGCGTCTTCCTGGCCCGGCAGGGCGCGGCGCGAGGCCGTGGGGGGACGCTCGAGCGCGCTCAGGTCGCGGCCGAGCTGGCGCGGACGGGCGAAGGGCGTGACGTCGCGGGTGGACGTGCCCGAATTGCACTTGTCCATGAACACCACGACGTTGCGCGTCGGGAGCTCGGCGAGCCACGCGCCGAACTGGTCGTCGCTGATGTCGAAGTCCGTCGACGTGGGCGACACGTCGGCGGGCGCCAGCGTCTCGTCGAGCCCGTCGTCCTCGTCGCCGTCCTCGTCCCACATCTGCGAGCCGTGCCCGGCGAAGTAGATGGTCACCTGGTCGCCCGGGCGCGCGTTCGAGGCGAGCCAGTCGGTGATGGCGGCCTCGATGGCGTCGCGCGTCGCTTCACGATTGAGCAGCATGCGCACCTGGTCGGGGGGGAACCCCCAGCGTGTGACCAGCACGTCGCGCATGCTGCGGGCGTCGCGTTCGGCGCCGGGCAGATCGCCGCCCTGGACGTCGTCGAAGTTGATGTAGTCGCTGATGCCGATCACGACCGCCCAGTGGGTCGGCGCCACGCGCTCCGCAGGGCCGAAAGCCAGCAGGGGCAGGATCGCCAGCGCTGCGGCGAGGGGGGCTGTACGTCTCACGGTCGTGCCTCCGGAATCACCAGATCGGCGCCCTCCGCGGCGGCCGCGACGCGGCCGGCGAAACCCAGGGCGTCGGCCCGGGCGCGCATCTCGGCGACGATCGCGTCGAGCTGATCGTCCGTCCGCTGAGGGGCGTGGTGGTAGAAGAGCAGTGTACCCACGTCCGCCGCGTGGGCGAGCGCGAGCGCCTGGTCGAAAGTCGAGTGGCCCCAGCCCTGATGGGCTGCGTACTCCGCCTCGGTGAACATCGAATCGTGGATGAGCACGTCCGCTCCCGCCGCGAAGTCCGCGAGCCGGTCGGCGAACCCTTCACCGAGTTCCTCGTAGTCTCCGCCCACGAGTTCGTTGTCGGGCACGAAGACCAGGGCGCGGCCTCCGGCCTCGACGCGGTAGCCGAGCGTGTAGGAGGGGTGGCGCACCCGCATGGCGCGCACCCGTACCCCGTCGCGCTCCCAGGTGTCTTCGTCGAGGTGTTCGAACTGCTTGGTGGCGGCCAGCGCCTCGAAGGGGATGGGAAAGTAGATGGGCCCCATCTGTCCGGCGAAGAGCGTCTGCACGTCGACGCCCATCTGCGTGGGCCCCAGGATCTCGATGCAGGCCTCCGGATCGTACAGGGGCCGGAAGAACGGAAAGCCCTGTATGTGATCCCAGTGGAAGTGTGTGAGGAACACCACCAGCGGTCCCCGTGAGGGCTCGCTCACCAGCTTCTCGCCCAGGGCCCGGATGCCGGTGCCCGCGTCGAAAACGAGGTGGTGTCCGCCCGCGCGGACCTCGAGGCAGGGCGTGTTGCCCCCGTAGCGAGCCGTGAGCGGGCCGGGGCTGGGGATGGAGCCGCGCGTGCCCCAGCAACGCGCGACCAGTGAGGGCGCCGCGGCGGCGGATGGGACGGGCGCGGACTCGGTCATGGAATCTCCCGCGGGGGAGGGGATGTGGGCGGTCGGTGCGTCCATGCGCTCCATCGTATTCTAGCACGCGCGGGGGCAGGCCGCCCGGCGCCTCAATCCTCTCCTCCGCAGAGCTGGTTGCCCGTGGTCGTGTCGATGCTGCCCGCGATCGCCGGCGAACCCGGGTGGTGGCTCTCGAGCGTCGCGACGAGCGCGGCGGCGTCGGAGCCGCACAGCGCGGGGTTGATCGTGATGGTGAAGTTCCCCGTCACGATCGGGTCGCCCGCGATGGCGAGACCGAGGTTCGCCAGCCCGGTCACGTCGGTGAGGGAGCCGTTGCCGGTCACCAGGACCGAAGCGAGCCCCGATTGAACACCCGTGAACGCGTCCAGGTCGGCCAGCCCGGTCGCCTGCACGTGGATCTGGCTGTCCACCTCTGTGAGCGAAGGGAGGCTGAGCGCCGTGAGCGCGGGCAGGTTGAACAGCGAGATGATGCCGTCGGACGGGCTCACGCCCGAGCCCGCTCCGATCAGGGCGAGCGACGGGAACGAGACCGAGCTCAAGAGCGCCTCGTTCTGGATCTGCAGGGCGCGATCGACCGTGGTGAGGTTGGGCAGCTTCACCGAGACGAGCCCGTTCTGATTGAGCGCGAGCTGACCGACCTGCGTGAGGCTCTCGAGTCCGGCGAGCGATCCGAGGATCGGGTTGTTCTGGATGTTCAGCAGGGAGGCCGTCCCCAGCCCGCTGAATCCGGCGAGCGAGGTCAGCAGCGTGTTGTCCGTCACGTGGATCACGATCGAGGGTGTGCCCGTGCCCAGGTTGGGCATCGCCGGGATGGTCACGAGGCTCGTGTTCCCATCGATGATCAACTGGTCCACCTCGTCGAGCGCAGTCATGTCCCACGTCGCGAGCGACGTGTTGTTGCGGATCTCCGCCTCGCTGAAGCTGTTGGGCGGCGGCAGCGGCGCGCCGGAGGGGCCGCCGTCGCTCGGCGCCGGCGGCGCGCAGAAGCAGGAGCCGTTGACCGACATGAGCGACGAGAGATCGAACGAGGTCAGGGCACTGTTGTTGCGGATCACGAGGCCGCCCCCGATCTGGGTCAGGGCGGCGGCCGAGAACGAATCGAGGAACGCGTCGTCCGAGACCCGGAAGCTGCCGGTCACGTCCGTCAGCGAGGGCAGGTCGAACGTGGTCAGCCCGTTGCTCTCGAAGATGACCTCACCCTCCACCCTGGCGAGCGCGTCGAGGTCGAGCGTGCCCAGCGCAACGTTCATCTCGATCACGAGATCGGGCGGCGGGGGCGTCGACGAGAAACCGATCAGGGGCAGTACCGGTGGGCACACGAACCTGATCTCGGTGAGCGACGGGAAGTGTGCATCGGTGAGCACGCTGTTGTTGTAGATCTGGAGCTGGCCCCCGATGCAGGCGAGCGCGGGGAAGTCGAGCGTCTCGGTGATCAGCCCGCCGCTGACACCGCCCAGCGAAAGGCCGTTCTGGACCACGACCTCGAGCGCGGGCATGCCGAACACCGTGCCGGGGTCGTCCAGGCTCACGCCACCCTCCACCTGCCGCAGCGCGGGGAGGTTGTTCAGGCTGCTGATCGCGTTGAACTCGACGATGAGGTCGCCGCCGATCTGCGTCAGCGAGGTGAGTCCGTCGAGGTTCTCGAGCGCACTGTTGAATCGGATGGTGAGGTCACCCCCGATCACCTGCACGTTGCCGAACAGATCGAGGTTGCGCAGGCCGTCGTTGTCGTCGATGAGCACGCTCCCGCCCACGGCCCGCAGCGAGGCGCTGGACCCGAATGGCGGATCGAGCAGGTCGTTGTCGAAGACCGTCAGGTCTCCGCCGATGGAATCGAGCCGCGCGAGCGCGTCGAGGTCGAGCAGCGAGCCGTTGCCCTGGATGCTCACCGTGCCCTCCACGGTCTCGAGGAAGTCGAGCCCGTCCAGGTCGGCCAACGGCGTGAAGTTGACGTTCAGGTCTCCGGTGATGCGGCCGTAGAACTGCGCCGCGGCGTTGTCGAGGTCGGTCTGGTTGGTGATCGTCAGCGTCCCCGCCAGCACCTGCAGCACGAACGTGGTGAGCGCATCGCTCACCCCGTCCATCGACGCGGTGATGACCGCCTGGCCGGGCGCCAGCGCATTCCACATGCCCGTGGAGCTCACCGAGGCGACCGACGGCGCCGACGAGGTCCACGAAGGGACCGCGTCGGTCACGTCGAAGCCGTTGGCGTCCTTGGCGATGGCGGTGATCTGTCGGCTGTCGCCGATGAAGCCGGTTGCAAACCCTTCGGGCGGCACGTTCTGGATCGTGATCGACACCGCGAGCTGGTCGACGATCACGGAGGTCGAGCCGCTCACGCCCTCGACCGTGGCCGTGATGACCGCCGATCCGTTGTCGACCGCCGTGACCGTGCCCGAGGCGTCCACCGTGGCGACGCTCGGGTCGCTGCTCGTCCAGGTGGTGGTGCGGCTTCCCAACACGTTGTTCGCGGAGTCGCGAGCGACGGCCGTGAGTGACAGCGTGGCGCCGAGCGCCTGAATCGTGCCGCCCCCCGACACGGTGACCGAAGCGACCGTGCCCGCCGACATGGTGAAGTCGGCCGAGCCGGTCTCGGACTCGATCCCGAGGGTGACGTCCTGGAACGCGGGCGCGGGCGAGAGCCCGTCCAGCTCGAGCGGCCGCACCCGGTAGGTGCCCGCGAGCAGGCGGTCGAACCGGTAGCGGCCGGCCGCGCCCGTGGTGGCGCGGGCCACCTCGGTCCCGGCGGGCTTCTCGAGCAACACGGTCACGCCGGCCGCGGGCGGGAATGTCTCCGCGGGGATCCCGGCCGGCGGGCCCCCGGCTCCAGGTTGTGGCTGTGCCTGGCCGCCGTCGTCCCGGGTGATGGTGCCCTCGATGAACGAGGTCACGGTCACCGGGAGCAGGAACGTGCGGTCGTCGAGCGTGACGACGAGAGTGTCGCCTTCCTCGACCGGGGTGGGGTGGGCGCCCTCGATGTACCCTTCCAGCTCCTGGGGCCCGACGGAAAAGTGACCGAGACGGCTGTTCCACACCACGTCGTTCGCCTGCGGAATGACGTTACCGTTCGCATCGACCGGGCGGAGCTCGACGTCGAGGCGCTCGCCGACCACCACGAGCAGGCGCCCGGGAATCGTGGACAGCCCTCGGGCGAGGGGTTGGACGGTGAAGGTCACCGACTCCTGGTCGTCGCGCACACGCACTTCGCGGGGGCCCGGATCGGACACCCTGAAGCCATCCTGCGGCGTGATCTGGACCTGGTAGAGGCCGGGGCGCAGGTCTTCGAACACGGCCCGGCCGCTTGCGTCGGTCGTGCCGGACGCGATCTGTGAAGCCGCCGCTCCGGCGCCGGCGCCCTCGGGCGCAGCGCCGCCTGCGGCCGGGTCGGTCACCACCACCGTGAGGCCCGGTACGCCCGCGCCCCAGGGCGCGCGCGCGAGCACGACGAGGCCGCCCGTAGCGGGGACGACCGGGAGCGTGCCCGCCGCGCCGAACGTGGTGACACGCACGTCGCCCGCCACGATCTCCTGCGGAACGACCACGGTGACCCGATCCGGCTCGACGTCCAGTACGTCGGCTTCGAGTTCGGCTTCGGGACCCGCGAAGAACACGCGCGTGTTGGCCGGCAGGATCCAGTCGAAGCCGCTACCGCGGATCTCGGCTTCCTCGCCGGGGATGGGCTTTTCGGGGGAGATGCGCTCGACCACGACCGGGGGCGGGCCGCCTGCGTCGCCCGTGGGCCGGAAGACCGGGTCGAGCACGCCCGAAACACCGGGCACGGGCAGCGGGGGTGCGTCGTCCTCGTCGAGCGGCGCGATCATGAGTTGCCCGTCGCCGGCGCGGGCGCCCGCCACCCAGAGCCCGTCGGGACTCAGCGCGGGGCGCGATTCGACCGGCACGGCGAGGACCTGCCCCTCGCCGACGAGGTGCACCGTACCGTCGGGCGCCACGTAGGCGAGCTCGCCGTCCCCGCCGGCGGCGGGAAGGCGCGCGCCGCCGTCGGCCACCAGCGTCTCCAGGCTCGCGCCGTCTCCCCTCATGCGCTTGACCGAGCCGCCGCCGAACACGATGCGTTCGGCGTCCTCCCACAC
>RFGQ01000477.1 GCA_003695865.1 Gemmatimonadota bacterium
CCGCGCGGCCATCGGCACGTGGATCGGCTTTCTGGACGCCGACGACCGCTGGGCGCCCACCTTCGCCGCGCGGGTGCGGGCGGCGTGCGACGCCGACGATGCGCGTGCGGGCCACGCGGGTGTGCGCCTGATCGACGAGGAGGGGAGGCCGCTCGGCGAGAGGCTCGAGGGCAGGGGAGGCCGGGCGCTCATCGACCTGGTGACCCACAGGCGGCCGGTGTTCGTGTCGGGCGGCAGCGGCCTGCTGGTCGAGCGGGCGCTGCTCGACGAGATCGGCGGCTTCGAAGAGACGCTGAGCACCTCGGCCGACTGGGACCTCTATCGTCGCGTGGCCGAGCGCACGTGGCTCGCCTGGGTGGCCGAGCCGCTCGTGGAATACCGCCTGCACGGCGGCCAGATGCACACGAACCTGGAGCGCTGGGAGCGAGACATGCAGCGCGCACTCAAGCGCGCGCTGGCGGGGCGGGGCACGGACTGGACGCCGGCGCTGCGCCGCGAGGCCTGGGGCCGGCTCTACCGACAGTTCGCCGGTGCGCGCTTCCGTGAGGGGAGTTACGGCCGCTGTCTGGCCTGGGCGGCCCGCGCGCTCACGGCGCACCCGGCCGAGTTCGCGTACTTCCTGGGTGTGTTGGGCCGCAGGCGGGGACCCGGGGCGGGGGGGCGCGTGTGAATCCCGGCCTGGACGTGGTCTACGTCTCGTACGACGGCGCGCTCGACCCGCTGGGCGGCTCGCAGGTGGTGCCCTACCTGCTCGGTCTCGCGGGCCGGGGCCACCGGCCGCACCTGCTCTCGTTCGAGAAGCCCCACCGTCTGGCCGACGCCGAGGCGCGCGCGCGGCTGCAGGAGCGCCTCGGGGGCGGGGGCGTGACCTGGCACCCGCTGCGCTACCACCGGCGGCCCGCGCTGGCCGCCACGGCCTGGGACGTGGCGCGGGGGGTGCGCGTGGCCGGCGGGCTGGTGCGCCGCACGGGCGCGCGCCTGGTGCACGCCCGCTCGTACGTGGCCGGCATGGTGGCGCGGGCGGTGGCTCGTGGGGCCGGCGTGCCCTGGCTGTTCGACATGCGGGGCTTCTGGATCGACGAGCGCGTGGGCGCGGGCCTGTGGCGGGACGGCAGCGTGCTGGTGTCGGCGCTGCGCAGGGTCGAGCGGGCCCTGGTGCGCGACGCCACGGCGATCGTGCAGCTCACCCGCGCGGGCGCCCGGGCCCTGCCCGACCTCGTACCCGGCGTTGCGGTGCCGCCCGTGCACGTGATCCCCACCTGCGCCGACCTCGACCGCTTCCGGCCGCCGACCGACCCCGCGGCCGCCCGTGCGGCGGTGGGGCTCGAGGGGGCGGCGCCCGTGCTGGTCTATGTGGGCTCGCTGAGCACCTGGTACCTGGGGGAGCGCACCTTCGAGGTGGCGGCGGCGTGGTGCCGCCGCACGGGCGGCCGCTTCGTGGTGCTGACCGCCGAACAGGACCACGCCCGCGGTCGCCGCCACCGCGAGGCCGGCCGCCAGGTACTCGCCCACCTTGGTCGGCGCGCTGGCCCGCTTGGCGAAGTCGGGCCGCACGAGCGCGAGTCCCGCGTCGGCGGCGGC
>RFGQ01000478.1 GCA_003695865.1 Gemmatimonadota bacterium
CGGCCGCTCGCGCTGCACGAGTTCGGCTACCTGCGCGCCAACCCGGGCGCCAGCTCGCGCATGGAGATGCGTTGCCGCCACGCCGACGGCTCGTGGCGCGCCATGGAGCTGGTGGGGACGAACCTGCTCGAGGAGCCCTCGGTCGAGGGCATCGTGCTGAACGGGCGCGACATCACCGACCGCAAGCGCGCCGAGGCGCAGCTTCTGCACGACGCCTTCCACGACAAGCTCACCGACCTGCCCAACCGCGCGCTGCTGCTCGACCGCCTCGAGCAGGTGCTCAAGCGCTGCGCGCGCGTGCCCGAGACCCAGTTCGCCGTCCTCTTCATCGATCTGGACCGCTTCAAAGTGCTCAACGACAGCCTGGGGCACATGCTGGGTGACCAGTTCCTGGTGGCCATCGCGCGGCGTGTGGAGCGGGCGCTGCGTCCCACAGACACCTTCGCCCGGCTGGGCGGCGACGAGTTCACGCTGCTGCTCGAAGACAGCTCCACCGAAGAGGCGCTGCTCGTGGCCGAGCGCATTCAGCAGCTTCTCGAGGAGCCGTTCCGGCTGGGTGAGCACGAGGTGTTCACGACGGCGAGCATCGGCATCGCCACGAGCGACGTCGGCTACGAGCGCCCGCAGGACGTGCTGCGCGACGCCGATCTGGCCATGTACCGCGCCAAGGAGGAGGGCGGCTGCCGGGCCGTGCTCTTCGACGCCTCGATGCACCGCCAGGCCGTGACCGCCCTGCAGCTCGAGACCGACCTGCGCCGCGCGCTCGACCGGGAGGAGTTCGAGCTGCTCTTCCAGCCCATCATCCGCCTCGACGACGGCTCGCTCTCGGGCTTCGAAGCGCTGATCCGATGGCGCCATCCCGAGAAGGGCCTGCTCGCGCCCGCCCGCTTCCTGGGCGTGGCCGAAGACACGGGCCTCATCGTGGCCATGGGGCGTTGGGTGCTCGACACCGTCTGTCAGACCGTGGCCCGCTGGAAGTCGGCCTTCCCGCGCCACCCCGGCGTGCCCATCCACTTCAACGTCTCGGCGAGCCAGCTCAACCGCTCGGACTTCATCCAGCGCGCCCGCGCCAGCCTGGCCTTCACGGGGGCCCCCGGGCATCTGCTGCGCATGGAGATCACCGAGAGCACCATGATGGCCAACGCCGAGGCGACCGTCGCCACGCTGCGCGCGCTCAAGGCGCTCGACATCGGCCTCGCCATCGACGACTTCGGCACCGGCTACTCGTCGCTCAGCTACCTGCACCGCTTCCCCACCGACGCCGTGAAGATCGACCGCTCCTTCGTGGCCGAGATGCGGGGACAGCCGCGCGACGCCGGGCTCGTGCGCACGATCATCGACCTGGCGCACGACCTGGGCA
>RFGQ01000479.1 GCA_003695865.1 Gemmatimonadota bacterium
CTGTGGGACCGGCCCCCGAGCCGGAGCCCGAGCCCGAGCCCGCGGTTCCCGTCGAGGCGCTCGCACCGCCGGATGGCCCCGAAGTCGTCGAGCCGGCCGCGGTCCCGGAGGCTCCCGCGGCCTCCGGGGGCCCCGAGGACCCGGCCGCCGCCGAGGACGTGGCGAGCGCCGGGGGAGCGGAGCCGACCCGCGGCGCGGAGGAGGCAGACGGAGAGATTCTCACGCGGACGCTCGCCGAACTGTACGCGCGCCAGGGCCACACGGCTCGCGCGGTCGAGGTCTACGAGAGGCTCGTCGAGCGCGACCCGGGCGATCTGTCGCTCTACGAGCGCCTACAGGAGCTTCGCGCCCAGGTGGTGGAGGCGCCCGCGCCGGAGGATGCCGCGCCGGCCGATCTCGCGGTCGAGGCGCCGACGCCGGCGGATCCCGCGCCCCTGACGGCGGCCGAGCCGGTCGCCGGGAGCGTGGTCGACATCGCCCAACTGGCACCCGCCGGGGGTGCACCGCGCCCGCTGGCCGAGGTCTCGGTGCTCGCGCCGGACGGCGGGGCGCTCCTGCCCGTGGCGCCGGTCGCCGCGCTCGCGCCCTGACGGCGCCGGTACCCACCTCCTGCTCAGGACGCACATCCATGAACGTCGCAGTCATCCACGGCCCCAACCTGCGCGCGCTCGGGCGCCGCGAGCCCGAGGTGTACGGGGCGGCCACCCTGGACGACATCAACGACGCGCTCTTCGGTCTCGCGCAGGAACTCGGGGTCGAGTTGGAGACGTTTCAGTCCAACGCCGAGGGCGCGATCCTCGACTTCGTCGAAGACGCTGCGGACCGGGTGGACGGCTTCCTGATCAACCCGGGAGCCCTCACGCACACGAGCGTGGCGCTGCGCGACGCGCTGCTCGGCGCGGGCCTGCCGTTCGTCGAGGTGCACCTCTCCAACACGCATGCCCGCGAGGACTTCCGCCATCGCTCGTACCTGGCCGACGTGGCGGTGGGGGTGGTTTTTGGTTTCGGGCCCCAGAGCTATCTTCTGGGGCTCCGTGGGCTGGTGGGAGCGCTCGGCGCATCCGACTGAGCCCTCATCCGAACCGAGCCGCAACATCCGCGGCGGATCCGCACCGAACGCAGGGGAAGCATGGCGACGACCGCCGACTTCAGAAACGGCATGGTGCTCGACATCGACGGCGTCCTCTGGGCGATCACGTACTTCCAGCACGTGAAGCCGGGGAAGGGGGGCGCCTTCGTCCGCACGAAGCTCAAGAACGTCCTCACCGGAGCGGTCGTGGACAAGACGTTCCGCGCGGGCGAGAAGGTCACGGACGTGCGCCTGGAGCGCCGTCCGGTGACCTACAGCTACACGGACGGTGAGCTCTACTACTTCATGGACGCCCAGACCTACGACATGATCCCTATCGCGGGCGATCTGATCGGCGAGGACCAGCTCAAGTACCTGAAGGAGAACATGGAGTGCGAGGGGCTGGTCCACGACGGAAACGTGATCAGCGTGGAACTGCCCCAGTTCGTCGAGTTGGCGGTCACGCAGACCGACCCCGGGTTCAAGGGCGACACCGCGCAGGGCGGCACCAAGCCGGCCACGCTCGAGACGGGCGCGGTCATCCAGGTGCCGCTCTTCATCAACGAGGGAGATGTCGTCAAGGTGGACCGGCGCGAAGACAAATACCTGACGCGGGTGAGCGGATGATCGACCTCGACTTCCTCCGGAGCCTGATCCAGGCGATCGACGAGAGCAGCCTCGACTCCATCGAACTCGAGCGGGGCGGCACCCGGATCCGCCTGGCGAAGACGCCCCCGCAGTCGGCGGCGCCGGCCGCGGCGCCGGTGGCCTATGCGGCGCCCGTGCCCGCCCCGGCGCCGCA
>RFGQ01000480.1 GCA_003695865.1 Gemmatimonadota bacterium
CTTCGGCCAGGACCGAGCCTCGCTCCAGGTCGTGGCCCATCTCTGGCCCCGCCTCAACCTGGCGGCGCCGGCGCTGCGGGAGACCCTGGAGTCGATCGTCGACTTCCTGATCCGCCGCCGCGAGCGGCACCCCGAGGCCTGGGACGCCCTGGTCGACGCCCGTCCCGAGGATCTGCGCGCGGCCTACCGCGCGTTCGCCGCCATCGTTCGCTGACGCCCGAGACCACGAGATCCCCACAATGATCCGACGCTTCCGATCCGGCGCCGTGCTCGTCGCCCTCGCCGTGACCGCGGCGGCCTGCGGCCCGGGCGCCCCGACCGCCGTCCGCGCCCAGACGTTCACGCGGGCCGACACCCTGCGCGGTGCGAACGGACCCGCGCGCTCGTGGTGGGACGTGACCTTCTACGACCTCGACGTGCGCGTCGACCCCGAGGCGCGCACGCTGCAGGGCCGCACCACGATCACCTACCGGGTCCTCGCGCCCGGCCGCGAGCTGCAGATCGACCTGCAGCCGCCCCTCGCGCTCGATTCGGTCGTGCAGGAGGGACGCCGCCTGCAGGTGCGCCACGAGGGCGCCGCCCACTTCGCCCGGCCCCTCGAGCCCCAGCGTCCGGGAGAGACGCACGCCGTCACGGCCTACTACGGGGGAACCCCCGTCGAAGCCGCCAATCCGCCCTGGGACGGAGGGCTCATCTGGGCCAGGGACGACAGCGGTGCCCCGTGGATCGCCACCGCCAACCAGGCGATCGGCGCCAGCGTGTGGTGGCCCACCAAAGACCTCATGGCCGACGAGCCGGACAGCCAGCGGGTCGCCATCACGGTCCCCGAGCCGCTGGTGAACGTCTCGAACGGGCGGCTGCGCTCGGTGCGCCCCAACGGCGACGGCACCACCACGTGGGAGTGGTTCGTGTCGGCGCCCATCAACAACTACGGCATCGCCATCAACGCGGGCCGCTACGCGCACTGGAGCGAGGTCTACCAGGGTGAGCGGGGCCTGCTCACGCTCGACTTCTGGCCGCTCGCAGAGCACCTCGAAGCCGCCCGCCGCCAGTGGCGGCAGGTGCGGCCCATGCTCGACTGCTTCGAGTCGTGGTTCGGTCCGTTCCCCTGGTACGAGGACGGCTTCAAGATCGTCGAGACGCCGCACCTCGGCATGGAGCACCAGTCGGCCGTGGCCTACGGCAACGGCTTCCGCGACGGCTACCGCGCGGGCCGCCAGTGGATCGACCTCTCGGGCACCGGCCGGGGCGCCGACTGGGACCTCATCGTCGTGCACGAATCCGCGCACGAGTGGTTCGCCAACAACATCACCGCCCGCGACGTGGCCGACCTGTGGGTGCACGAGAGCTTCGCGGCCTACGCCGAGAACCTCTTCGTCGAGTGCCACACGGGCAGCCCCGAGGCCGGCGCCGAGTACGTGACCGGCACGCGCGCGCGCATCCTCAACGACCGGCCGATCCAGGGCGTGCACGGGGTGAACCACGAGGGCTCGGGCGACATGTATTACAAGGGCGCGAACATGCTGCACACGCTGCGCCAGCTCGTGGACGACGACGACCGCTGGCGCGGCGTGCTGCGGGGGCTCAACGAGACGTTCGCCCGGCGCACGGTCGACGGCGCCGACGTGGAGGCCTACCTGAGCCGCGCCACGGGCATCGACCTGACGGAGTTCTTCGAGCAGTACCTGCGCACGACGGACGTGCCCACGCTCGAAGTCCGGCGGCAGGGCGACACGCTCCGCTACCGCTGGACGCGCGTGGTGCCGGGCTTCGACATGCCGGTGCGGGTGCGGCTCGACGAGGGCGACTGGACCTGGATCCAGCCCACCGAGGCCTGGCAGACCGCCGCCGTCGCGCCCGGCGTGACGTTCGCCGTCGACGACGATTTCTACGTGGAGGTCTCGGGGGGCTGAGCGGCCGCGCCGGCCAGCAGCGCGCGGGCGCGCCCGGCGTCGACCTTGCCGTTCGGGTTGCGCGGCAGCGCCTCCACGAACACCACGGTCCGCGGCAGCTTGGCGGGCGCCAGGCGCGCCCGCAGTGCCTCGACGAGCGCCTCGGGC
>RFGQ01000481.1 GCA_003695865.1 Gemmatimonadota bacterium
CTGCCGCTCGTGGCGCCGGGGTTTCCGGGGGTGCGCGTCGGGCCCGTGAGCGCGTGGGACGGCGAGGGCCGGACACTTCCCGCCACGACCACGGAAGGACCGGGCGGGCGCCTCGACGTACTGGTACGCCGGGGCGCCGCGGCGCGGGTGGTCGTGCGCTACGCGGTGGAGACCGGCGGGCCGCGGTGGCGGGCGCCCGTGCTGGCGCCCCGCTGGACGGCCGAGGGTGCGGTCGGGGCCGGAGATCCGGTCACCGTGGAGCTGGCCCTGCCCGAAGGCGTGCGGGCGGGCAGGCGCTTTCCCTCGGGTCTGCGCGGCGACGGGGCGGGCCCGCTGCGCGCGCGTCTGCCCGTCGTGCCGGGGCTCGTGGCGTGGACGATCGACGGGCCCGCCGGGGCGGCGGACTCGGCCTCCGCGGGTTCGGCGTCCCGGTCGCCACCCGGGCCTCCCGGCTTCGTGTTCTGGGGTCTCTTCGCGGTCTACGGCACCATCGTGGTGCTGTACGTCGTGTGGATGCGACGTGTGGAGCGGACGGAATGAGCGCCCCGGCGGTGGTCTTCGGACTCTACTTCGCGCTGGTGTTCGCGCTCGGATGGGTGAGCCTGCGCCGTACCCGTTCCGAGGGCGACTACTGGATCGCGGGCGGATCGCTGGGCTGGCTGGTCGGCGGGGCGACGCTCGCCGCGACCCACACGAGCGCCGGTACGTTCATCGGCACGATCGGCATCATGCACGGGTCCGGATGGTCCTTCGGGTGGCTCGTGCTCTCCATCCCGCTCGCGTACTGGTTCATGGCCGCGGTGCTGGCGCCGCGCTTCACGCGCGTGCGCGAACTCACCCTGCCCGCGTTCCTGGAGCGCCGGTACGGCACGCGGCGCATCCGGGCGCTGGGCGCCGTGATCATTCTGGTCGCCACCGTCGTGTACGTGCAGGCGCAGATCGTCGCCGGCGGGTTGGTCGCGGGTGCGGTGTTCGGCATTCCCGAAGAGGTGGGCATGGTCGCGTTCACCGTGGTCCTGCTCGTCTACACGACGATCGGCGGAATGCTCGCCGTGGCCTACACGGACCTGTTGCAACTCGTCGTCATGGCGGCGGGCGTGGCGCTCGCGCTTCCGGTCGCCATCGGCCACGTGGGCGGCCTGGATGCCCTGTTCGCCGCGGTCCAGGGCGTGAACCCCGGCACCTTCGAGTGGGGCGCCTTCCCGGCGTCGGCGCTGTTCACGATGGGGATCGCCTTCATGCTCGGCTCGGCGTCGTCGCCGGCGCAACTCGTGCGCCTCTACGCCATGCGAGACATGCGCACCATCCGTCGCGGCGTCCTCTTCGCGGTGCTGCTGATCACCGCGATCAACCTGATGGTGTTCATGCTCGCGCTCGTCAGTCCGGTGCTGTTTCCGGCGCTCCCCACGGGGGACCTCGCCATGCCGATGCTGGCCCGCACCCTGCTTCCGCCCGTGCTCGCTGCGATCATGCTGGCGGCGCTCACGTCGGCGATGATGTCGACGGTCGATTCGTTGCTGCTCGTGGCCGGCTCGGCGTTGTCGCACGACATCTACGGATCGCTGCGACCGTCCGGCTCGCAACGGACGGCGCTGTGGCTCGGACGACTGGGGATCGTGGTCGTGGGCATCGCACCCGTGCTGCTGCTGCTCTCGGGCGTGGGGCGGGGTGAACTCGTGCAGTTCATCGTCCTGCTCTTCACGGCGCTGATGGCCTCGAGTTTCTTCGTGCCCGTGGTGGCCGGCGTGTTCTGGGCCCGCGCGGCCGAACCGGCGGCGGTAGCCGCCATGCTCGGGGGGCTCGGGGCGACGTTCGCCTGGAAGCTGTGGGGGAGCGAGGTGGTGGACCCGGTGCTGCCGGGCTTTCTGACGTCGCTCGTGCTCATGGTCACGGTCAGCCTGGCGATGGCGCCCCCGCCCGGCGATCCGCTGGCGCCGTACCGACCGGCCGGCCCCCGGGGCGCAGCCGGGACGACCGACAGGCCTCCGTATTCCGGGGCGTGAGCCGCGGGGCCCGGCACGGGCCGGCGTGCCTGAGGGTCCCGGGAACACGCCGGAGTCGCACGGGGTTGTAGGGGCGGTCCAGCCGGCCGCGCGCTCGCAGCGGCCGCCAGCTCCAACCCCTCCGAACCGCCTGCCACAGCTCTCCGCATGACCGACCCACGCCGACCCTGCCGGGTCTGCGCCACGCCACTCGACCGCGATTTCGCACGCTGCCCGTTCTGCAACGCTCCCCGTCCACACAGGGGCCGGCGCCGGCGGACCGCCGCCCTGTGGCTCGCCGGAGCGGCGCTGCTGCTCGTGCTCTGGTGGGCGTGGCCCGCCATCTCGCTCCGGCTGTTCTGACTCCGCCCACGGCGGCGGCGGCCCCTCGCCGCCCCGTGCGCCGGCTCAGGGATGGCAGCCGTCGGGTGTGGTGGAGAGCGCCCCGTCGGTCGCGCCGAGCGTGGCCACCCAGTAGTCCCGAAAGCGCGAGTCGCGATTGAAGCCGTGCCCGACCCCGATGGCGACCGCGGGCTCGGCGAAGAGCACCGCGCCGTGCGAGGGGCTGGCTTCCCAATCGTCGAAGAGCTCCTGCGCGTTGATGTGTCCGGCGCCGAGGTTCTCCTGAAGGAAGGTGGGCTCGAATCCGAGCGCCTCGACGCGACCCACTTCGTCGAGGCCGTTCGAGCCGATGCGCTCGAAGAAGTCGTTCGCGGCCATGTCGTCGGCGTGCCCCTGGGCCGCCGCTGCGAGTCGGGTGTCGACGACCAACTCGGGTAGGCCGAGCTGGGTCCGGGCCTCGTTGATGAGGTCGACCAGCTGCTGCTCGGGGGTCAACTCGCAGCCGGTAGGACCGACCGGGCTGTCGTCGCTCCCACAGGACGCGGCGAACAGGGTGGAAGCCAGCAGGAGGAACTTCACACGCATCGGCGGGCCTCGAAACGGGTTCGCGGGTGGACGCGGCGCCCTCCCGCCCGGAGGACGCCGCTCTGCGAAAAGGTGACGCCCGGCGCAGCGGCCGGGCAAGGCCGTAAGGGTCACGCCGATTGCGCCGTCCTCTTGACGCTCGCCCCCGCTCGCCTGGAGCTTCGAAGCGTGGGCCCGGCCTGCAGCCGGCGACCGGCCCACCCGATCTCCGCCAGGCGCGGAGCGCGGCCCCGTCCCCCGAGGAGGCGCGACCCACATGGAACCACGCCGCGGCGTCCAGGCCCTTCGCGTCGAGCGTGTGCGGGAGGGGCGCGCAGGCACGCGCCGCGACGTCGTCGCGGTGGAGGAACCGCTCGAGATCCGGCTGGAGTGGGCCGAAGGCGGCGAGGTGCGGACCGAGGCGGTGTCGGTGACGATGCGAACGCCCGGACACGACTTCGAACTCGCGGCAGGCTTCCTGTTCGCCGAGGGGGTCATCGGCGCGCGCGATGAGGTGCAGGACCTGCGCTACTGCGCTTCCGAGGGACCGCAGCACTACAACGTCGTCGCGGTGCGACTGCGCGACGGGGTCGTCTTCGATCCGGGCGGACTGCGCCGCAACTTCACCATGAACTCGAGCTGCGGCGTGTGCGGCAAGGCCAACCTCGAGGC
Organism: Gemmatimonadota bacterium; assembly: GCA_003695865.1. GTDB lineage: Bacteria > Gemmatimonadota > Gemmatimonadetes > Longimicrobiales > Gaopeijiaceae > J028. The sequence continues at coordinate 3,561 of RFGQ01000481.1, forward strand.
GCTCGAGCTGCGCGGCTGCACGCCGTTGCGGCCCGAGGACGGCCCCCACATCGATCGCGCTCTGGTGCCGCTGTTGCCCGATCGCCTGCGCGGCGAGCAGGGCCTGTTCGAGCGCACGGGAGGACTGCACGCCGCCGGTCTCTTCGGCGCCGACGGGGATCCGGTGTGCGTGCGCGAGGACGTGGGCCGCCACAACGCCGTCGACAAGGTGGTCGGTCGCCTGCTGCTCGATGGGCGGCTGCCGGCCGACGCTCTGGCCCTGGTGGTGAGCGGCCGCACGTCGTTCGAGATCCTTCAGAAGGCGCTCGCGGCCCGGGTCCCGGTGGTGGTGGCCGTAGGCGCGCCGAGCAGCCTGGCCGTCGACCTGGCGCGTTCGTTCGGCATCACGCTCGTCGGCTTCGCACGGGACGGCGGCTACAACGTGTACGCCGGTGGAGAGCGCCTGCGATGAGCGGGCCGGAAGGGCGGTTTCTGGGCGCCGTGCTGGTGGGGGGGCGCAGCCGCCGATTCGGGTCGCCCAAGGCGCGCGCCGCGTTGGGGGGCAGGCCCATGGCGGCCCGCGCGGTCGAGGCGCTGGCGCCCTGGTGCGGACGCGTGGTGGCCGTCACGCCCGACCCCGCCCGGGCCGAGGGTCTCGACCTGCCGATCGTGGCCGACCGGATCGAGGGAGCGGGGCCGCTCGGCGGCGTCCACGCCGCCCTGGCCGAAGCGGTTCGGGGCGGGGAGGCGGCCGCGATCGTTCTGGGGTGCGACCTGCCCCTCGTGGACGCCCGGGTCGTGGGCGTGCTGGTCGAGCACTGGCGGGGTGGGGTGCTCGTGCCCGAGGGCCCGACCGGTCCGGAGCCCCTGTGCGGGGTGTACGAGGCCGGACTGGCCGACGAGGCGGCGGCCGCGCTGGCCGCGGGGGAGCGGGCCGCACGGGCGTTCCTGGAACGGGTGGACGCGCGGGTGC
>RFGQ01000482.1 GCA_003695865.1 Gemmatimonadota bacterium
CACCCGCCAGCGCCGGTCGGCGTCGAGCCGACGCCCCCGCCCCGGGCCCTCAGTCACGGTCGGCGTGCCCCGTATCGGCGCCCCCTCCGAGACCCGTCGCCCCGGGCCGTCCCGGCTCCTCCGGCCCGTGCCGGGTGCGCCACCACCAGAGCGCAGCTGCGGCCGCCACCAGCGCGGCCACGGCGAGCAGCCCCTCGTTCACCCTGCCGAGCGCGGCCAGGATGGCGTCCAGGTTGCGGCCGGCCGTGCCGCCTGCCACGGTGAGCGCACCGTACCACAGACCCGACGCGACGAGCAGCGGAGGCCACACGCGCCGCGCCGGCTCGTGACTCACCCCCGCGAAGACGGGCACCACCGCCCGCACGCCCGGCAGGAAACGCGTGAGGAAGATCGCCATCGTCCCCCGGCGCCGGTAGAAGGAGCGGATGCGCTCGAGCTGGCGGGGACGCAGCAGCAGGCGGCCGAGTCGGGACTCGAAAAACCCCGCCCCGTATCGGTACCCCGCGCGGTAGACGAGCAGCGCCGAGGCGACGTTGGCGCTCCACGTCACCAGGAACACACTGGTGAGCGTGGCCGGCCCCCGCGCCGCCAGGAACGCACCCAGCACGACGAAGGTGTCGGCGGGCACGGGCGGAACCACGTTCTCGGCGGCGGCGCCGGCCCCGAGCACCGCATAGGTGAGCCACGGCGGAAGCGACGCGAGCGCGTCGAGCACGTTGTGCACCGAGTGCCCTCCGCGTCAGAGGGGCAGTCCGTCCCCGTCCCCCCAGCCCGCCTGCAGGTTGCCCTGCCCGATCGAGCGGATGAGCGCAACGGCATGCACCGCAAGGCCCTCGCCGGCGCCGATCCAGCCCATGCGCTCGTTCGTCTTTCCCTTGAGCGACACCGACCCGATGCCCACCCCCAGCCGACGTGCGAGTTCCTTACGCATGTCCTGCGCGTAGGGAAGGATCTTCGGTCGCTCACAGATGACGGTGACGTCGACGTTGACCACCCGGAAGTTCAGGTCCACGAGCCGGCGCATGGCGCGCTCGAGCAGCTCCATGGAGTCGGCGTCCTTCCAACGCTCGTCGTCGGGCGGGAACATGCGGCCCACGTCGCCGGCCGCCGCGGCGCCCAGCAGCGCGTCGATCACCGCGTGCGCCACAGCATCACCGTCGGAGTGCCCGGCCAGCCCGGGTGCGTCGGGGATCGTGACGCCCGCCAGGATCAGCGGACGGCCCTCGTCGAATCGGTGCGAGTCGTACCCGAACCCTACGCGCACGCGCGGTCCGTCCCCTCCCGCCGCCGGTCGCTCACCCGTCCCAGCGCCGCAGCGCCAGGCACACGTTGTGGCCGCCGAAGCCGAACGAGTTCGTCAACGCGAAGCGCACCTCGCGCTCCACCATCCCGTGGTGCGCATAGTCGAGATCGCACTCCGGATCGGCCTCTTCGAAGTTGATCGTCGGGGGGATGCGGCCCTCGGCGCAAACGAGCGCGCTGACGACGGCCTCCACGGCGCCGGCGGCGCCCAGCAGATGTCCCGTCATCGACTTCGTGGAACCGACGACCGTCCGGTAGGCGGCCTCGCCCAGCACGGCCTTGATGGCCGCCGTCTCGTTCTTGTCGTTCGCGGGCGTCGAGGTACCGTGCGCGTTGACGTAGTCCACCTCGTCGGGCGTCGCCCCCGCGTCCTCGAGCGCCTGGCGCATGGCGATCTGCGCCCCGGCGCCCTCGGGGGCCGGCGCCGTGATATGGAACGCGTCGGCCGAGGTCCCGTAGCCCGCCAACTCGGCGTAGATCGTCGCCCCGCGGGCCCGGGCGTGTTCGAGCTCCTCGAGCACGAGTGCGCCCGCCCCTTCCCCGATCACGAAGCCGTCCCGGGTCGCGTCGAAGGGCCTCGACGCCTTCTCGGGTTCGTCGTTACGGGTCGACATCGCCTTCATCGCCGAGAATCCGGCGACGGCCAGCGGCGTGATCGTCCCCTCAGAGCCGCCGGCGATCATGACGTCGGCGTCACCCCGCTCGATGAAGCGCATGGCGTCGCCGATGGCGTGGGCGCTCGAAGCGCACGCCGATACGGTCGCGTAGTTGGGACCGCGCGCCCCGAAACGGATCGAGATGAGCCCCGCCGCCATGTCGGGAATGAACATCGGGATGAAGAACGGACTCACCCGACGAGGGCCCTTCTCGAGGAGCTCCGAATGCTGTGCCTCGAGGGTCGCGATGCCTCCGATGCCGCTGCCGAAGACCACCCCGAAGCGCTCCGGGGGCAGCCCCTCGGGCACGCCCTCGAACCCGGCCATCTGCATCGCCTCGATCGCGCTCACGAGCGCGAACTGGGCGAATCGGTCGTAGCGCCGGGCCTCCTTGACGTCCAGGTAGGGCGAGGGGTCGAAGTCCTTCACCTCACACGCGATGCGCGTCGCGTAGTCGTCCCCTGCCTCGAAGAGCGTGATGGGTCCCCCACCGCTCTTCCCCTCGAGCAGCGCCTGCCAGGCCTTGGACACACCGGTACCCACCGGGGTCACGAGGCCCATACCGGTGATCACGACCCGGCGGCGGCCGGTTCCGGATGGCATCGTCGTCGTCGTCTCCGTGCGCGGAGGAGCTCAGCCCTCTCCGTGCTCCTCGATGTACTTGATCGCGTCGCCCACGGTGCGCATCTGCTCGGCGTCCTCGTCGGGGATCTCGATCCCGAATTCCTCCTCGAACGCCATGACCAGCTCCACCGTGTCGAGCGAGTCCGCGCCGAGATCGTCCACGAACGAAGCCTCGGGGGTGACCTTCTCGGGGTCCACACCGAGCTCGTTGATGATGATCTCCTTCACCTTGGCTTCAGCGCTGTCCGACATCGATTCCTCCCGTAGGTGGGTTGGGGTCCGTCGTACACATGAACGCCCCCGAGGCCCGGGGGCGCTGCTCACATGGCCATGCCGCCGTCGACGGCAATCACCTGGCCGGTAATGTAGCGTGCCGCGGGGCCCACGAGAAACCGGATGAGCCCCGCCACATCCTCGGGATCGCCGAGTCGTCCCAGGGGGATGCGCCCCTGCAGATCGGCGACCTGCGCATCGTTGAGTTCGGCCGTCATGTCGGTGCGGATGAACCCCGGCGCGACGGCGTTGCAGCGCACGTTCCGGCTGGCCAGCTCGCGGGCCACACTCTTGGTGAAACCCACCAGGCCCGCCTTCGACGCCGCATAGTTGGCCTGGCCGGGATTGCCCATCAGCCCCACGACCGACGTGACGTTCACGATCGCCCCGTCGCGCTGCTTCATCATCGAGCGCGCGACCGCGCGCGTCGTGTTGAAGGCGCCTTTCAGGTTCACGGCGAGCACGGTGTCCCAGGCATCGTCGTCGAGGCGCAGCAGGATGTTGTCGCGCGTGATGCCCGCGTTGTTCACCAGCACGCCTACCGGGCCGAGCCGCTCCTCGACTTCGGTCACGACCTCTTTGACACGCGCCCCGTCGGCCACGTCACAGGCGAAACCCGCGTGGCCTTCACCGGCGAGCCCCGCCGCAGCCGCCTCGGCCGCGGCCCCGTCGCGCCCGACCACGGCCACCCGGGCTCCGGCCTCGGCCAGCGCCCGGCTCACCGCCAGCCCGATGCCCCGCGATCCGCCCGTCACCAGAGCGACGCGACCCTCCAACTCCCGCTCCTGCGTGTTCATGCCTCGCCCTCCTCAAGGGCCTGCAGATCGTCGGGCGCACCCACCGACGCGCAGGGCACCCCCCGGGCGTTGCGGCGGTTGAGCCCACAGAGCACGCTGCCGGCGCCCAGCTCGACGAACCGGTCCACGCCCGCCTCGACCAGAGCCGTGATCGACTGCGACCAGCGCACCGCGGAGGTGAGCTGGCGCACGAGCAGCGTGCGGGCCTCTTCACCGGACCGCACCGGTGCCGCGGTCACGTTCGACACGACCGGGTAAACCGGGTCCGCGAAGTCGATCCCGGCGAGGTGCTCGGCAAGGCCCGCCTCGGCCGGTGCCATCAGCGGCGAGTGGAAGGCTCCCGAGACGTTGAGCGGCACGACCCTGCGGGCGCCCGCCTCGCGGGCGAGGTCGCCGGCGCGCTCGACCGCCGCCACGTCGCCGCTCACGACCACCTGGCCCGGTGCGTTGTAGTTGGCCGGTACGCAGACCGACTCCTCGCGCGACGCGGCGGCGCACACTCGCTCGACGTCCGCGTCGTCCAGACCGAGCATCGCCGCCATGGAACCCGGACGGGCCTCGCCGGCCTCGAACATGAGCTCGCCCCTTCGCCGCACGGCTCCGAGCGCGTCTGCGAACGTGAGCGTGCCCGCCGCCACGTGAGCCGAGAACTCGCCCAGCGAGTGGCCGGCTGCGAAGGCGACCGGCCCCAGGCGATCGCGCACGACCCGGTACGCCGCCACCGAGTGCGTCAGCAGCGCGGGCTGTGCGTTGCGCGTGAGGGTGAGTTCGTCCTCGGGGCCCTCCCAGCAGAGCCCCGACAGCGAAAAGCCGAGCAGATCGTCGGCTTCCTCGAATACGCGGGCGGCCTCGGGGAACGCGGCGGCCAGATCGCGGCCCATGCCGACGTACTGCGAGCCCTGCCCGGGGAACAGCAACGCGAGCGTCATCGTGTGATTTCGCGAGGTTCTGGGTTACCAGCGAAGGGCCGTTGCCCCCCAGGTGAGGCCGGCGCCGAACGCGACCGACAGCACGTTCATGCCCGGCTCGAGCACCCCCTGCTCCACGGCTTCGTCGAGCGCAATCGGTACGGTCGCCGAACTCATGTTGCCGTAGCGATCGACGTTGACGAACACCCGCTCCATGGGGATGCCGGCGTATTTGGCCGTCGCCTCGATGATGCGGATGTTGGCCTGGTGCGGCACGAGCAGATCGACGTCGTCGGGCGTCCAGCCCGCCGCCGCGAGCGCACGCTCGGCTCCCTCCGCCATGGAGCGAACGGCATTCTTGAACACCTCACGGCCGGCCATCTTCACGAGGTGGTCCTTGCGGCGCAGCACCTCTTCGTCCATGGGCATCACGGCGCCTCCGCCCGGGCGGTACAGCAGGTCGGCCAGCGCGCCGTCCGATCCGTGATGGCTCGATACGATGCCGCGATCGTCGACGGCGGGCTGCACCACCGCGGCCCCGCCGCCGTCGCCGAACAACACGCAGGTGGCCCGATCCTCCCAGTCGACGATCGCCGACATCTTCTCGGCGGCGACCACGAGCACGTTTCGGGCCCGACCCGCGGCGATGAAGCCCTCCGCGACGGTGAGGCCGTAGAGCCACCCCGAACACGCGGCCGACAGGTCGAACGCGTAGGCGTTGCCGACGCCGATGAGCTTCTGGATGTCGCAGGCGGTCGAGGGCAGCAGGCGGTCGGGCGTGGCGGTCGAGACGATGAGCACGTCGACCTCGAGCGGGTCGACCCCGGCCCGGCACAGGGCCATGCGCGCCGCGCCGGCGCCCAGGTCGGCGGCCGAGGTCACGGCGTCGGCGATGCGCCGCTCGCGGATTCCCGTGCGCTCGCGAATCCACGTATCGGAGGTGTCGACCATCGACTCGAGGTCGTGGTTCGTCACCACCCGGTCGGGGAGGCAGCGACCGGTGGCCACGATGCGCGCGGTCGGCTTGGGTGAGCTCATGCGTCGTCCAGGGCCGGAGTCTGCTGGGGAGCGAGTTCGCGCTCGAAGTGACTCACAAGGGACGACCGGACGGCCTGGGCCGCAACCCGGATCGCGTTGCGGATGGCCTTGGGCGGCGAGCCCCCGTGGCAGATGATCGTGATCCCGTGCACGCCGAGCAGCGGGGCGCCGCCCGTCTCGGTGTAGTCGAGCAGGCGGAAGATGCGCTCTACGTCGGGCTTGTGGAGCAGCTCGTCACCCAGCGCAGGCTTGAGCAGGCCCACGATGAAGCTGGCCACCGACTCGTAGAACTTGAGCAGGACGTTCCCGGCGAAGCCGTCGCACACGAGCACGTCGCACACGCCCTGGATGATGGCGCGGCCCTCGACGTTTCCCACGAAGTTGAGGTCGGTCTGCGCGGCCAGTAGCTGGTGGGTCTCCACCGAGCGCTCGTCGCCCTTCCCCGGCTCTTCGCCGATGTTGAGCAGGCCGATCCGAGGGTCGGGAATGCCCATGAGGTCCTGCGCGTAGACCTTGCCGAGCTGTGCGAACTGCACCAGTTGGTGCGGCTTGCAGTCGACGTTGGCGCCCGCGTCCAGCATCAGGAGCGGCCCTCGCGCCGTGGGGATGACCGTGCCGATGGGCGGCCGATCGACGCCCGCGAGCGGTCGCAGGATGAACAGCGACCCGGCCATCACCGCGCCCGTGGATCCGGCGCTGATGAAGGCATCGGCCTGCCCGTCCCGATGCAGGCCCAGGCCGATGGCGATGGACGAGTTGGGCTTGCGCCGCAGCGCCTTCGCAGGGGACTCGTCGGGGAGGACGCGCTCGGGTGCGTGCACGACCCGGACGCGGTCACGGGGTGCGTCCGGATGACGCGCGAGTTCGGCCTCGACGGCGTCCTGGTCTCCGACGAGCAGGATCTCGAGGTCGCCGTCGGTATCCTTCAGCGCCTCGACCGCACCCGCGACCTCGGCCACGGGAGCGTCGTCGGTCCCCATGGCGTCCAGGGCGATTCGCACGTCGGGTCCTCAGACTCCGGGGTCAGTCCAGATCCGTCTCGAGGACCGCCTTGTCACCGTAGTACCCGCAGCTCGGGCACACCCGGTGAGGCAGCTTGGGGTCGCCGCAGCGCGCACACGCATTCGTCGTGACCGCCTCGGCCTTGTAGTGCGTGCGCCGCTTCCGCTTCCGCTGCTTCGATGTCCGCTTCTTCGGAACAGCCATCGCCTAGTCTCACTCGTTCCGCAGCGCGTCCAGGGCCGCCCAGCGCGGGTCGGGTCCCTCGGGAACGCACTGACACGTCTCGTCGTTCAGGTTCGCGCCGCAACCCCCGCAGAGGCCCCGGCATCCGTCGTCGCAGACGACGTAGTTCGGCACCGCGAGCAGGATCTCCTCCCGCAGCGCCGGAAGCACGTCGAGGAGGCGTGCGCCGGGCTCCAGCACCCGTACGTCCCCCTCCTCGTCCGCGAGCAGGTCGGCCGGCGCGAACACCAGCGTCACCTGCTCGTCCAGGTCGTACGAGACCTCTTCGAGGCAGCGGCGGCACGCCATGGCCACGCCGCTCCGTACGCCGCCTCGCACGACCACCTCGCCGCTGCCGGCGAGGCTCGCACTGAGGACGATCGCCACGGGCCGCGCGAACCTGAGTCCGCTGCCGTCCCAGCAGGGATCGTCCTCGGGGAGTTCCGCTTCGAGCCGAAGCGGGCCCTCCCGCTCCAGTCGGGCCAGATCGACTGTGAGCATAGTCTGAAAACCTAGCGGGAACCCCGCGAATCGTCAACGAAACCGCGGGGCTCCCGCACGTTCAACCCTCGAGCCCGAGCTGCTCGTGGCGGCTGAAGAAAAACGCCATCTCCACGGCCGCGTTCTCGTCGGAGTCCGAGGCGTGGATTGCGTTGCGTCCCTTCGACTCGGCGTAGAGGCGCCGAACGGTACCCTCGGCCGCCTCGGCGGGGTCCGTGGCCCCGATCACCTCGCGCAGGCGGGTTACCGCGTCCTCCGCCTCGAGGATCATCGGGATCACCGGACCCGATGTCATGAACTCGACCAACTCGTCGTAGAAGGGCCGGCCCTGGTGCACCGCGTAGAAGGCCCCGGCCTGCGCCCGCGTCAGCCGCGTCATGCGCAACGCCCGCACCGTGAAGCCCGCGTCCTCGAGGTGCGCGAGAATCTTGCCCGCCTTGCCCGACGCCACCGCGTCGGGCTTGATGATCGCCAGCGTACGGCTCATATCGCTCCGTCCCGTGTTCAATATCGTGTCTTGTTCGGCCCGTTCGGCGCGCCACCCCGGGGGGCTGCCCCGCGACCGCGACGCCCTCAGCCTTCGACGGCGGGCTCGCCTTCTCCGTCGAGGCCGTTGATCTCCACGAGGTGGCGTAGCACCGCCTCGCGGGTCACGAAGCCGACCAGCTCGCCGTCGCGCACGACGGGGAGCTGCTCGACGTCGCGGTTGACCATCATGGAGCCCGCATCGAGCAGGCTCTGGTCTTCCGACACGCACAGCACGCTGCGCGTCATCACGTCGCGAGCGGCGATGTTGCCGAAGTCCGGCGCGCCGCGTTCGCCCTCCTCAGCCGCCCGGGTGGCCGGCAGGAGCTGCTGCAACGCGTCGCCCACGCTCACGATTCCCACGAGTTCCAGGCTGTCGCCCACCACCGGCACCGCCTGCACACCGCGCCGGACCATGAGGCCCACGACCTCGGACAGCGGCGTGTCGGGGTAGACCCGGTACCTGAGCGGCACGAGCGCATCCTCCACGAGCAGGCGCTCGTACACGTCGAGCTCGACCAATTCGTCGACCCGCAGCACCTCGTCGGCCGATCCGGCCCGCGCCAGTCGCTCCACCCGGTGCGGGTCGCGCAGCAGGCGTCCCAGAGCGGGAACGATCTGATCGCGCACCGTGGAGGGGCTCCGGGGTGTGAAGAGCAACACCACGACCCGAGCCGTCTCTGAGCGGTCCGACTCCGGCGGGCTGACCACGAGGGGCTCGGGCTGCGCCCCGAGTCCTGCCGTGAGCCCGTCGACCGCGTCGGTCTGTGCCGCCACGATCACCGCGTCGCTCCCGGCCCGCACCACATCGCCCGTCGCCCCGGCGGCCAGGTCGCGGGCCAGTCGCTGCCCCCGCTCTCCCCCGAGTGCCTCGCCCATGCGGGGCACCAGTCGCTGGAGCGCCTCGGCGAGATCGGCGGCACCCAGGGGTGCCACGACGCGCTCGCTGGTGAGCAGTTCTCGGAACTTCATCGTGCGCGCCTCCCGCGGGAGGGAGCCTGCCGATCCCCGCGCCCCGCGCGCGGTCCCCGGCTCAGAGGCCCATCGCCTCCCGAACGAGCCCCACGATGTCGGCCGGGCGCTTCGCGACGGCGATGCCGTTCTCTGCGAAGCACTGCATCTTCTCTTCGGCCGTACCCGCCGAGCCCGAAATGATCGCGCCCGCGTGACCCATGCGACGGCCCGGGGGCGCGGTCTGACCGGCGATGAAGCCGACCACAGGCTTGTCGAGGTGCTCCCGCACCCAGGCGGCGGCCTCCTGCTCGTCCGTACCGCCGATCTCGCCGATCATGACGATCGCCTTCGTGTCTGCGTCGGCCGCGAACGCCTCCAGGCAGTCGACGAAATTCGTCCCGATCAGCGGGTCCCCGCCGATGCCCACGCACGTCGTCTGCCCGATGCCCGCGGTCGTGAGCTGGTAGACCGCCTCGTAGGTGAGCGTGCCCGAGCGCGAGATCACACCCACGGGCCCCGGCGTCACGATCTGCGCGGGCAGGATGCCCACCTTCGACTTACCGGGTGAGATCAGGCCGGGGCAGTTGGGCCCGAGCACCCGGGCGCCGCGATCGCGGGCGAACGCATGCGCGCGCGCCATGTCCTGCACCGGGATGCCCTCGGTGATGGCCACGATCAACTCGATGCCGGCGTCGGCCGCCTCGAGGATCGCCCCGGCGGCGAAGGCCGGCGGCACGTAGATGACCGACGTGTTGGCGCCCGTTTCGGCCACCGCCTCGTCCATCGTGTTGAAGATGGGCACGGTGCGGCCTCCCGGGCCCTCGAAGGTCTGGCCTCCCTTGCCCGGCGTCACGCCTGCCACCACCGCCGTGCCGTATTCCATCATCTGCGCGGTGTGGAAGGAGCCGTCCCGGCCGGTGATCCCCTGGACGATCAGCCTGGTGTTCTCGTCGATGAAGATGGACATCGATTCTTCTCGTTCGTATGGAGTCGCCCGGGTGCCCGTCAGGCCCCGGCGGCGAGTTCGACGGCCTTCTGGACCACCTCGTCCATCGAGGTGAACGCCGAGAAGCCGGCCTCTTCGAGGATGCGCAACGCCTCTTCCTCGTTGGTGCCGGTCAGACGGATGACGATCGGCGTCTTGATGTCGATACGGCGGGTGGCCTCGACGATCCCGTTGGCCACGTCGTCGCACCGGGTGATGCCGCCGAAGATGTTGAACAGGATCACCTTCACGTTCGGATCGGCGGTGATGATCTCGAGCGCCGCGACCACCTTCTCGGGGTTCGACGAGCCCCCGATGTCGAGGAAGTTCGCCGGGTCTCCGCCGTAGTACTTGACCAGGTCCATCGTGGCCATGGCCAGCCCCGCCCCGTTGACGCAGCATCCGACGTCGCCGTCCAGCTTCACGAAGCTGAGCCCCGCTTCGCGCGCACGCGTTTCCGCCCAGGGCTCGGCGTCGGTGTCGCGGAGCGCCTCGAGCTCGGGGTGCCGGAAGAGCTCGTTGTCGTCGATCGTCACCTTCGCGTCGATGGCCTTCACCTCGCCCTCGGGCGTGGTGATGAGCGGGTTGATCTCGGCCATGGACGCGCCCGCCGAGCGGAAGGCGTCGTAGAGCTGAGCGATCACGCGCGCGGCCTGTTTGATGATCGCCGGATCGTCGTAGAGCGCGTTGGCGAGCCAGTAGGCCTGGTGCGGCAGCAAGCCGTATCGGGGATCGACGGTGAGCTTGCGGATCGCGTCGGGGTTGGTGGCGGCGACCTCTTCGATGTCGACGCCGCCCTCGGCGCTCACCATGAACGTGGGCGCCTGGGCCTTGCGGTCCATGAGCACGCCCACGTACGCCTCGCTCGCGATGTCTTCGGCCGGCGTGACCAGCACACGGTTGACGGTGAGGCCCCGGATCTCCATGCCGAGGATCGCCTCGGCGTGGGCGCGCGCTTCTTCCGGCGTGGACGCCAGCTTGACGCCTCCGGCCTTGCCCCGCCCGCCCGAGTGCACCTGCGCCTTCACGACGACCGTACCGCCGTAGGTGCGCGCGATGGCCTCGGCCTCGTCGGGCGTCGTGGCCACCTCTCCGGGGGGGACGGGCATGCCCGCCTGCCGGAAGATCTCTTTCGCCTGATACTCGTGGATGTTCATCGAAGTCCCTGGATGTCGGCTGGCCCGTGTTCGGCGCGACGGAGGGCGCCGCCCGCCGGTCGATGCCGCCGGCCGGAGGCGCCCCCGGGCGCACGCACGAAGCCGCTGAAGCTACCAAGCCCGCAGCGGCCGATCAACCGATCGCCGGGGCCCCCGCACGCCGGGGCGGCGAGGGCCGGGGAGCGCCGCCACACCGCGGAGCCCGGCCATCGCCCTGCACGCGCGTCGACGGGGGCGCTCGCCCTGCCGGTCAGGGTGCCTCAACCGCCCCCGGAGGCACGCGCAAGCACCGCGCGCAGCCTCTGCAGGGCTTCGCCGAAGCCCGCGTAGTCACCCGCCCGCAGGCGCGCTTCCGCCTCGTCGAGCAGCGACAGCGCCTCGGCGGGCCAGGTCGAGGGGTCGCGGGGCGGCGCGTCCGCCCCGGCCCCCGCGGGCGTGGGCCGCCGTTCGCCCCCCCCATCGCCTCCCGCCTCGGCGAGCGCCCTCAGTGCGCCCGCCAGGGTGGGCTCCATGACCACCTGCCGCCCGTCGCTCACGACGAAGCGGCGCAGCTCGGGGATGGCGTCGGCCTCGGCGGCGAGGAACACGGGCTCCATGTACAGGAGCCTCCCGCCCACGGGGACGATGTGCAGGTGGCCCGTCCACACCTGGCTGCCCCCGCTGCGCCAGAGCGAGAGCTGCTGAGAGATCACCGGGTCCTGCTCGACCAGCGCCTCCACCTGGCGCGGGCCCGCCGCCTGGTCGTCCACCGGCACCTCGTAGAGGGTCAGTTCGCCGTAGCGGTCACCGTCGCTGCGGCCCACCAGTAGTGCCGCCAGGTTCTGCCGACCACTGGGGACCAGCGCCGTCGCCACCACGAAGCTGGGGTCGGTCTCGCCCGGGAGCGCGAAGATCCCGTACTCGGCCTGGTACTCCACCGGGTCGAGCCCCTCGGCGAGTTCGCGGGGCGCGTCCCATACGTCCTGCTGGCCGTGGAACGTGGGCGCCGTTTCCTGGTGGTAGCGCTCGAGCACATCGGCCTGCAGTTCGAGCAGCGCACGCGGGTAGCGAAGGTGCGCCCGCAGCGACGCCGGCATGTCGTCGAGGGGGCGGAACAACTGCGGAAACGCCCGAGCGTAGGTTGCGGCGAGCGGATCCTCCGGGTCGGCCAGGTAGAGGGCGACCGCCCCCGAAACGGCGTCGACCGTAGCCTTTACGCTGTTGCGCACGTAGCGTGCGCGGCGCCCGCCGAAGCGGTACTCGCTCGACAGGGGGAACCAGCGCGTGGCCGTGTAGCCCTCCAGCACCCACACGATCCGCCCCTCGTCGACGACGGGGTATGCGGGCTCGGGGAAGCGGATGAGGTCGCCCGACACCGCCCGCGCCCGATCGCGTGCGTCGCGGCGGAAAACGAAGCGGGTGTCGGCGTCGACCTCGCCGGCGAAGAGCAGGTTCGCGTCGCGGAAGTGCCAGGCCAGCGCGAGTTTGCGCAGGAGAGAACTCGTGCGAATGCCGTGGGGAAAGTCCCTGCCGGGCTCGGGCTCACGGCCCGCGGCCCGGCGCAGCGCCGTGTCGGCGGGGTGCACCAGGGCGTAGGGCTGGGCGCGCGAACCGACGAAGATGTCGCTGCGGGTCAGCCGGAGCCCCTCGGGGGCGTCCTTTCCGCCGACGAAGGTGGGCGGGATCGCCTCGAGCAGCATGCGTGGACGCCCGCCCGGCGTGGCCCGGTGGGCCGCCGCGGCCACCGCGCCCATCCCCGAGACGTACCGGTGCCTCAGGTGCAGGTTCTGCCAGTTGGGGTCCTGAATCCCCGTGGGATCGACCTCGCGCACCGAGAGCGCGATGGGCACCGGGCCGTCGGGCCCGTCGTAGCGGTCGAACGCCACCCAGCGGAAGTCGTAGTAGGGAAAGCGGGCCTCGACCTGGTCGAACGTCGAGAGCAGGGCCGAGCGGCTCCACACCGGCAGCCGGTCGAGCTGAGCGGCGGCCCGGGCCAGGTCGAGCGGCGCATCCCGGGAAGTCTCGAGCGCGAGCGTCTCGCGGCGCAGCCGGTGCAGGCCGAACGCCCTCCGGGTGAACTCGAGGTTGTGCTCGATGTAGGGCGCCTCGCGCGCGAGCTCGTTGGGCTGCACCTGAAAGCGCTGGACGATGCCCGGGTAGACCTGCCCCACCAGGATGCCGCCCAGGATCACGCCTCCCATCCCGGTGAGCATGGGGAGCGCCCGTCCGGTGCGACCGGTCCACACGGTGCCGATCGCGGCGAACAGCGACAACACCGCCATGACCCGCAGCGCCACCATGCGCGCGTTCGCGTCGGTGTAGCCGAAGATGCCGAGCACGTCCGAGGACCCGTCGATGAGCAGGATCGAGCGCGCCAGCCAGAAACGCACACCCATGAGCACCAGGAAGGCGGCGACCAGAATGGCCAGATGCTGCCGCGGCCCCGCCTCGATCCAGACCTGCCCCTTGCGCCACTGGAGCGTGCCGGTGGCCGTGTAGCCGGCGGTGCACAGGGTGAACACCAGGAACGCCAGGACCATGCCGAACGTGACGAGCGCGCCCAGGAGCGGCAGCACGAACACATAGTAGGCCACGTCGTGGCCCAGCACCGGATCGGCGAGCCCCCAGCCCGGTGAGGCGCGCAGAAACAGCAGTTGGAGGCCGAGCGTGCGCGGGATCGACGCGCCGAACCAGAGACCCAGCAGCACGGAAGCCGCCAGCGCGCCGAGGTTGATCGTGCGGGCGGGCAGCTGCTCGAGGATCTCGAGGTTCCCGAAGCGCCGGCGAATCTGGATGCGTCCGAGCGTGCGGGCGACCAGGCGCAGGTTCACCAGCACGACGAGCGTGACCAGAACCATGGCCGCTCCCCGCAAGCCCCAGCTCCACAGCACCCGGCGCCACATCGTGGACTCGTAGCCCACCGCTCGGAACCACAGGATCTCGACGGCCGCCGTCGTGGCCAGGCGCCCGAGCAGCAGACCACCCAGCAGCAGCGCCGCCGTGGTCAGGGCAAGGCGCCCGCCTCTGAGCCGGGGACGCTCAGACATCGACGCCCTGCGTTCGCAGCCAGGCTTCGACCTCGCCCCGGATCTCGGCGAGACGCTCCTCGCTGCGCGCCTCGTAGCGGGCGACGATCACCGGCTGCGTGTTCGAGGCGCGCAGCAGCGCCCAGCCGTCTCCGAACAGGATACGGGCGCCGTCCACGTCGATCACGTCGTAGTGCTCGCGAAAGTGGCGCTGCGCGGCCTCGACCACCCGGAACTTCTCCTCCTCGGTCACGTCGATGCGCAGCTCCGGCGTGGACACGTAGCGCGGAAAGTCGGCCACCATGGCCGAAAGCGGGCGCTCGGAGCGGGCGATCAGGTCGATGAGGCGGCAGGCGTCGTACGGCGCGTCGTCGAATCCCAGGTAGGTGTCGGCGAAGCAGATGTGGCCGCTCAGTTCGCCGGCCAGAGGCGCACCCTCCTCGCGCATCTTCTCCTTCATGAGCGAGTGGCCCGTCTTCCACATGATGGGCACGCCGCCCGCCTTCGCGAACTCGTCGGGCAGCACCTGCGAGCACTTCACATCGAAGATGAGCTTCTGCCCCGGCCCCCGCCGCGCCAGGATGTCGAGGCCGAACAGCAGCAGCAGGATGTCGCCGCGCACGATGGTTCCCTGCTCGTCGACGGCGCCGATGCGGTCGGCGTCGCCGTCGAACCCGATGCCCACGTCGGCCCCCTCCTCGCGCACCGTGCGGATCAGGTCGGCCAGGTATTCATCGACGGTCGGATCGGGATGGTGGTTGGGGAACGTGCCGTCCGACTCGCAGTAGAGCGGCACGACCTCGGCGCCCAGAGCGCGCAGCAGACGCTCGGCCACGACCGATCCGGTGCCGTTGCCGCAGTCGACGACCACCTTCACCGGGCGGGCGAGCGAGAAGCGCCCGGCGATGTCGTCGACGTAGCGGTCGAGCACCGACTCGGTCCGCAGCTCGCCTCCGCCCGGACCCGATGCTCCGCTCTCGATGCGCGTGCGCAGGTCCTGAATGGCATCGCCGTACACCGACCCTCCCGCCAGCGTCATCTTGATGCCGTTCCACTCGGGCGGGTTGTGCGAGCCGGTGATCTGGACGGCGCCGTCGGTGCCGAGCGTCTTCTCGGCCCAGTAGGCGACGGGGGTCGGGACCAGACCGATGTCGACCACCTTCGCGCCCGCCTCGACGAGGCCGGCGATCAGGCCGGCCTGCAGGTCGGGCGAGCTGGGGCGGTTGTCGTGACCCACCACCACGGTGGGCGCGCGCCCGAGCGTTTCGACGGCGCGCGCGCCGTACGCCACGCCCACGGCGCGGGCCACCTCGGGCGTGAGTTCGCGGCCCACCAGGCCGCGGATGTCGTACTGGCGAAAGATATGTGCAGGAGGCGTCATCGATCGGATCGTCGGCATCCCTGGAGGTCGTGCGTCGGGGGGCGAAGGGGCACCCGTCGCCCCGCGTAGAAACGCGCGCGTCCGGCCCAAGGCCGGGCGCGCTCCGGAAGCTAAACAGGACGTGGGCGGGGGGCC
This sequence comes from Gemmatimonadota bacterium, assembly GCA_003695865.1. GTDB lineage: Bacteria > Gemmatimonadota > Gemmatimonadetes > Longimicrobiales > Gaopeijiaceae > J028. Next base: position 15,466 of record RFGQ01000482.1, read on the forward strand.
AACACGGGGACGTACCCGCGCCGAGCCGCGAGTGGCCGGCGCCCGCGGGTGAGCGGCCGCCACTCCACCGGTGGCACATCGGCGTAGAGATTGCGGGCCGGCGGGGGCGGGCGAGCGCCATTTGCAGGGGGAGCGCCGGACGAGCCGCCCCCCTCCCGGGCGCGGCGCCTACGACCTGAGCAGCGCGACCAGGTGCGCGAAGCTCGTGAAGCCGAGTTCGTCCAGCGTGCGGTCGAGGCGCTCCAGGTAGCCCGGGTCGTGCTCGGTCGCCCGGCTCATGCGGTAAACGGAGCGCACCGCGGCGCGGTCGAGGGCCTCGAGCACATCGGGCTGGGCGGGCCCATCCGCAGGCGGCGAGGGCAGCTCGGGGTCGCTGAACAGCAGGAAGCGCAGGATCGCCGTCTGCAGCACCAGCGACCGCACGAAGGCCGTCACCGACGGCGCATCGAGGTAACCCCGCATCCAGGCGTTCACGAGGTAGTTGGTGAAGTAGCGGTCGATGCGCTCGTCCGCCGCCGCCTCCCAGGCTTCGGCGCGCTCCCGATAGCGGGCCCGAAACGCCGCCGGCCGCACCTTGAGCTGCTGCTCGCCGTCGGCGTCCTCCAGCCACACGGGAGAATCGTCCCCGTCCGTGGCGTAGGTCAGGTAGGCCTGCCGCACCATCTCCCACGCGCCTCCGGACACGTGCACCACGTGCGCCAGCAGATGATGCGCGACCGCCGTGGCCAGCGACTCGGGCAGTTCGAGCGCGCTCGCCTGCTCGATCAGCGCCGCGACGAACTCGGGGTCGCGCATGCGCCGCACGGCGTTGGCCAGGCCCGCCTCGTTCACGGCGCGGCCGGGCCCGTAGAAGGCGTCGACCTCCTTGGCGAAGTAAGCGACCAGGAACTGCCGCGTGACGAGCGGCACCTCCTCGAGCCCGAGCAGCGCGAGCGCCGTACCGCGTACGTCGTCGTAATAGCGGTGCCAGGGGTCGGCCGGATCGGGCTCCACCACCTGCGTGGCGACCAGGCGGGGCGGCAGTACGGCGGGCTGCTCGACCAGTTCGATCGCGTCGTCGTGAAGCAGTAGCAGGCGCGCGACTTCGGGGCACGAGACACGCGCGGTCGTCTCGACCCGCCCCTCGATGAGCGCGATGTCGCGCGGGTACTGAGCGCACACCGTCGGGATGGCCCCCGGGCCGGCTCGCCGCTGCACACCGCACAGGCCCTCGTCGTCGAGGAAGGTGCAGCATCCGCGCTCTCCACCGCC
>RFGQ01000483.1 GCA_003695865.1 Gemmatimonadota bacterium
ACGCGGATCCCGGAGCGGCGGCGCGCTTCTTCGAGTTGTACCGCACGCGTGTACGCCCCTACGCGCGGGTGGCCGACCTGCTCGAGTCCGAGCCGGGAGGCCCGGAGTTCATGCGCTACCTCGCCACGCTCGGACACGCGTTCGACCTGTATTCCGCCCTGCTCCTGCCTCCTGATTCCGGAGGCGCTCCACAGAGTCGGGTGGAGATCGAGGTCGACTTCCGCACGGACCGGCAGCGCGAAATCGGCGCCGAAAACATCGCCGAGTGGGCCATGAGGATCGGCAACCGCACGTTCAGGCACGGTGACTCGGTGCGGGCCCGGACGGTCGACTGGCATCTGGCCGACCCGGTCGTGCTCACCCTGCGCTGGGCCGACCAGTCTCCAGTGATCCCCGCACCGACCGCAGGGGGGCAACCGGTGGTTCGGGGCCGCACCGTGGAGTACCGTTTCACAGGCCCGTGGGCCCTGCTCCGCGCGATCTCGGAGCTCGCGAGCGGACCCGGAAGGGCGAGCGACGCCGGCTGGCAGACCCTCCGCGTCGATGTCCCCCTGGCGCCTGCCGATGCGACAGCGCCTGAAGCTGCCACCCCCGAAGACGGCGCGGCCCGGGTCTTCCTACGCATCCAGGTACGCCATCCGGTGACGAAGGCGTGGGTGGCGGTGCCCGACCTCGGCCGCCCCCCGCCGCCCTTTCCAGGGGGCTGAGACGCCCGGGCGTCCACCCCCCGTGCGGCGCCGAACCGCCCCGCCTCTCTTGCCCCAGGAGCTATCATGGTCGAATAATGGCGCAATCGGCGGTTTTCTAGACCCACCAGGATCCGGGCGGTCCCTCCTTGGAAAGCACCACGACCGACGTCGACCTCGAAGCGCTCCTCGCGCCCTTGCCGGGGGAAGCGCCAGCGGGGCGGTGGACCCGCTACGAGGGCACCTACGACGCCGTCGAGGAGGCCCGTCGTGCTGACGACCCGAATGCGCCTCGAGACATCTGGACGCACGAACTCAAGGCCGCGGACTGGGACGAGGTCGAGCGTCTCTGCGTCGACGCCCTCACCACGAAGACCAAGGACTTCCAGATTGCGGCTTGG
>RFGQ01000484.1 GCA_003695865.1 Gemmatimonadota bacterium
ACGTACGACACGTCGAGTTCGTCGCGCTGGAGCGTGTAGAAGGCGCCGTGCCGCACGCGGTGGACGAAGAATCCGGCCGGCTTGAAGCCGAGCCGCACCGATCCAACGTAGTCGCCCTCGCGGGTGAAGAGGTCGAAGATCGGGGGTTCGTCGCCCTCCACGGTGCGCTCCACCCAGAGGCGGCCCTCGTCGTCCACGCGAATCGAGGCGATGGCGGGCTTGGAGTCGCGCATCGCTTCCGCGATCTCGGTGGCGATCCGCAGGTCCTCGGGACCCCGCTCCTCGGCGGCGGCCAGATAGTCTCGCCGCTCCTGCTCGCTCACGGGCGGGCCCGAGACGGCGGCCTCGATCACCAGTGTCGTGTCGCCGGCCTCCGAAAGCCGCACGATGCGGTAGGGCTCGGAGCGCGTGACCCAGAAGCCGCCCGCGGGATCGGGGATCGAACTCGAGCGCGCGTCGTTCGGGATCATCGAATAGCGGGCGCCGCTGCCCCAGCGCGCGATGTGCGTGCGGCCGCTGATCTCACCGACGAACACCGAGTCGATCGCGCCGCTCGCCGGATCGAGCGACTTCCAGTAGGAGCGCGCGGTCCACTCGCTGATGCCCGGCTCGGGCTCGCGGGCACGCGGCTCGTCGGAGTGCGACGTGGGCTTCCACAGGCGGCCACGGGCGTCGATCACGACGTCGGTCATGTAGCCCCAGCTCGGCACGTGCAGGGGCACGCGCTCGATCTCTTCGCCGCTCGCCGTCAGGTGCAGCCAGCGCCACTGCCCGTGGTCGTGCACCCAGAGCGTTCCGTCGGCGGCCAGCGCGAAGCCCGTCGACGCGCTGATCTCGCCGGGCCCCTCACCCTTGCCGCCGATCGTGCGCAGGTGCCGCCCCTGAGCGTCGAAGACGCGGATCTCCGACGCCGGGAAGTCCAGCACGTAGATGTTGCCCTCGGCGTCGGCATCCACGGCGCGCACGTCGCCGAACACCTCGGGGCCCTCGCCCTCGAAGGCGCCGATACGCAGATCGGCCTCGAGGACGGGCGCGTCCGCCGCATCGAGCGCGCCGTAGACGAGGCGTGTGGCTCCGTTGGCAAGCGTCGTGCGCTCGACCTCCACACCGGGCGCGTCCTCTCCGCCCGCGCAGGCCGCGAGCAGGACCAGCAGGAACGAAGCGGCGGGGGTGATGGACCTGGGCATGGCTACCTCCGTGCCGGATTGGTGCTCCAGCTTAGGCGCATGTGCGCCGGCACCGCAACATACGCAGCGGGTCCCGAAGGGTGTCGGTCGGGGGGAACCGGCGCCCGGCAGATCCGGAGTCGAGGGCGCGCAGTTTCGGAG
>RFGQ01000485.1 GCA_003695865.1 Gemmatimonadota bacterium
CACCCGCACCGCGTCCGCTTCGGGCGCCAGCCCGACGGCTCGGAGGGCGGGCGCCGTGAGCGGCTGGCGTCCAGCCCGCCCCCGCCGGTACCGCAGCGCTCCTCCGCTCAGGTGGTAGCTGCCGCGCTCGAACACCCGAAGCAGCCGGGCGCCGGGCACCGGCGGATCGAGGCGCCAGCGCCGCAGTTCGGGGGCGGCCGCTCCGCAGGGGGGGCCAGGCAGCGGCGTCCCGGCCCGGGAGACACCCCGGTCACCGGCCGCCACCGCCGCCGCATCGACCAGGTCCACCGTCCACCAGCGTCCGAGGTCGTCGAGCACGACTGCCGAGTCCTTGGCCGGATCCGCCCTCCGCCAACCGGCGGCCGAGACCACGAGCACGCCGCCGGGGCCGGCCGCGCACACGAGAGCGGTGAGCCGGTAGGCCCGCAGGGCCACGCTGTCGCCCCGCGGGGCGGCGAACCAGTCCAGCCCCGCCCGCCCGGCGCCCAGTTCGGCCGCCAGCACCTCGCGCGTGTCGCGCAGGGCGGCGAGCGTCTCGGCGCCCTGCGCGACGCGGCGCGCCAGGGCGACCGATCCGCCCGCCAAAGCGACGGCCGCCCCGACCAGGACGGACGTCAGCGCGGCGGCCACGACCACCTCGATCAGGGTGAAGCCGCGGCGCCCCCCGGTCATGGCAGGCGCACCACGACGAGCGTATCGCCTCCGGCGCGCGGCGCTGTGTGGTCGACCACGATCAACCGGGCGCCCACGCTCTCGGGTGCCCACACGGCCTCGAGGCCGCCGAGCACGGTGCGCGCTCCCGCCGTGAGCGGTCGCCCCGATCCGGACTCGGCCGCCAGCGAGTCGGCCAGCGACGCGGCCACCGTAACGGCGTACTCGGCACGCGTGGCCGCGGCGAAGCGCCGGGCGGCGCCCACGGCGAGCGCGGCGGCACCGAGCAGCCCCACCTCGAGCACGACCAGGGCCACGAGGACCTCGACCAGCGAGAAGCCGGCGACCCGCGTGCGTGCGTCCCCCTCGCCGCACACCTACGGCCTCCGCAGCCGGCCGTAGCTCGACACCACCAGCGTGGCGCGGGCGCCGTGCCGTTCGAAGACGACCGTATACCCGGGCGGCCGTCCGATCCCGAGCGGGTCGTAGCGCACGAGCGCGCTGCGCCGGGCACCGCTCAGGCGCACGACCACCCCTTCGGCGGCCAGGAGGGTCGCCCTCACCTCCACCCCCGCGCGGAGCACCCGGGCGCGGCCGGACCCCGCTACGACCTCGACGGCAGCCGGCCAGCCCCGGCGAGCCCAGCGGCGCGCCTCCACGTGGAGGGCGGCCAGCCGTTCCCGCGCGGCCTGGACGGCGAGCCGGTCGCGCAGGCCACTCGCCGCGTCCACGGCGAGCGCCGCAGAAGCCGCGAGCACCGCGATCACGACGAGCAGTTCGAAAAGGGAGAAGCCGGAGCGCATGGTGGACGCTCCCCGCGGAGGCGGGGCGCGGCCATGGCCCGGCGCGCCCCCGGGACCGCCGACCTCGGGCTACTCGATCCCGTAGTCCTGAATCTTGTAGCGCAGAGCCCGGGCCGAGATCTCGAGCAACTCCGCCGCCCTGGTGCGGTTCCCTCCCGTGCGCTCGAGGGCCGCGCGGATCAGGCGGGCTTCGAGCTGCGCCGACTGCTTCTTGATCGACAGGTTCGACGGGTCGATCTCGGGGCCGGCGTCGAGCGCGGTGGGTCGGGTCACCTGCAGCGGCAGGTCGTCGGCCGTCAGCTCGTCTCCTTCGGCCAGCAGGAGCGCGCGTTCCAGGACGTTCTCGAGCTCGCGGATGTTCCCCGGCCACGGATAGGCCAACAGAGCCTCGAGCGCCGCGGGCTGCAGCGGCCGCTCGGGAACCCCGAGCCGCTCCGCATGGCGAGCGATGAAGTGACGCGCCAGCTCGGGGATCTCCTCGGGGCGTTCCCGCAGCGGCGGCAGGTGGATGGGCACCACCGCGAGCCGGTAGTAGAGGTCTTCGCGGAACTCGCCGTCCCGCACGGCGGCCTGCAGGTCGCGGTTCGTGGCCGCGACCACACGCACGTCGACGTCCACGGTGTCGCTCCCGCCCAGCCGGCGGATCTCGCCCTCCTGCAGGGCCCTGAGCAGCTTCACCTGGAGTTGGAGCGGCAGCTCGCCCACCTCGTCGAGGAACAGCGTGCCCCCGCGCGCCGCCTCGAAGAGGCCCTCCCGGTCCTGGTCGGCGCCGCTGAAGGCGCCCTTCATGTATCCGAAGAACTCCGATTCGAGCAGAGTCTCGGGAATCGCGCCGCAGTTCACCGCCACGAAGGGGCCCTCGGCGCGGGCGCTCTCGCGGTGGATGAGCCGGGCCACCAGCTCCTTGCCCGTGCCGCTGTCACCCGTGATGAGCACGGGCGAGGGATGGCGAGCGACCTTCCCGGCCACCTCCAGCGCGCGCACCATCTGGGGCGAGCGCGCCACGATGTCTCCGAAGCGCCGGTCGGCGCGCACCTCGGCCCGCAACCGCCCCACCTCGCGGCGGAGCCGCTCACGCTCCTCGGCCTTGCGGATGGTGAGCAGGATCTCGTCGGCCCCGAACGGCTTCGGGACGTAGTCGTAAGCGCCCTTCTTCATCGCCTCGACGGCCAGTTCCATGCTCCCGTAGGCGGTCATCATGAGCACGAGCGCCTCGCCCCCTTCTTCGGCATACCGCTCGAGGAAGGTGAGGCCGTCCATCTCGGGCATGCGCACGTCGCAGAGGATCAGGTCGGGCCGTTCCTCGGCGGCGATGCGCAGGCCCGCCGCGCCGTGTTCGGCGCCGAGCACCGTGTAGCCGGCATCCCCGAGAATGAGAGACACCGACTTGCGCAGGCCCGGGTCGTCGTCGACGACGAGGATCTTCACGTGTGGGTTCCTCCCTCGTGGTCCGTTGCGGGGGCGGCGCGCGTCTCTTCGGGACCCGCCGTCCCCAGACTCCCCCGCGAAGCCTCGGCGCGCAAGGCGCCGGCGGCGGTGTCGTCGGCGGCGACGTCGTCTCCGGCCGCAGCCGGGCCGGCCTCGTGTGCGGAGCGGCGCCCCGGCCCCGACCCGCCCTGCCTGTCTTGCCAAGGCCGCCGGTCGGGCTGGCGACCCCGGCAGGACTTGAACCTGCAACCTATCCCTTAGGAGGGGATTGCTCTATCCAGTTGAGCTA
>RFGQ01000486.1 GCA_003695865.1 Gemmatimonadota bacterium
CGCATAGCCCGCCCGCGCGGCCCGCAGCGCCAGGCTCGACTTGCCCGCCCCGGACGCGCCCAGCGCGACGGCCGCGCCTCCGCCAGGAAGCTCGAAGCCGCACGCGTGCAGGTGGACGCGATCGGCGGCGCGCCCGGCCAGGGCGAGTGCCACCCGATGCTCGACGCGCTCGACCGGCTCGCGGGCCCTGAGCACGAGCGTGGGCGCCGCGGCCGCCGCGGGGCCGGCACGCGGGCCCTCGGCGGCGGCGTAGACCGCGAAGAGCGCGCGCACGACCGCGGCCGTTTCGGCGTCGGGGCAGGCCACGCGCACGATCCCCCAGGGCGGGCTCAGCAGCACGTCGATGGTCGGCCCTCCGTCGTCGCTCGGCATCCTCACGGGGCGTGCGTGCACGCCCGGGTGGTCGGAGCCTATCTTGGGGGCGCGGACCCGCCGCGTCACCCCCGAACCCACGGCCGATGTCGTCTTCGCGCTCCCCTGCCCCCAGACCCCGCCCGGATGTGGTCTTCCGACCGCTCGACGAGTCCTGGGTGCTGTTCGACCCGCGCACGCGGCGCGTGCACGAGCTCAACCTCACGGCGGCCACCCTGTGGGCGCTGCTCGACGGCACGCTCAAGCCCCCCGAACTCGCGCGCCGCCTGGCCGAGGTGTTCGACGAGCCCCCGCCCGAGGCGGACCTGCTGGCGCAGGTTCGCGACGCACTCGCCACGTTCGCCGAACACGGGCTGCTGGAGCCCTGAAGAGGGCGGTGGCCGGAACGGCTCCGCACGGGATCCCGCGGGCCGCCCGCAGCGTATCACCAACGCCGCGGAACGGGGATCCCGGGCGGCGCATCCGCTGTATCACGAGCGCCGCGGAAGCAGACGGTGGAGCCCGCGCGTCCGGGCACCGCGCCGGGAATCCCGGCGCCGTTCGGGCGATGCATCGGATGCGGTTCGGAGCGGGATCCCGGCCGGCCGCGCCGCGGTAACATACGTCGCGAGATCGGGCCGGGCCGCACCGGCAGGGGTCCGGCCGATCGAACGCGGGTGAACAACGGTTGCTGTGATTCTTCACAGGAGGTGGAGTATGCGATCGTTCGTCCGTGTGATCGCGCTCTTCGCGCTGGTTTCGCTGCTGCCCGCTCCCCTGGCGGCGCAGATCGAGCTCGGGTTCCGGGGTGGGATCAACCTCGCGACCCTCAACGGGGACGCCGTCCAGAACTCCGACGTGATCGTGGGCCCCGACTTCGGCGTCTTCGCCACCTATCCCGTGGCCGACTGGCTGGGCATCCAGGTGGGTGCGGCCTACGCACAGCGGGGCGCCGATCAGACCCTCTCGACCGGTCTCTTCGCGGGCCGCGACGGCACGCTCAAGCTGAGCTATATCGACGTGCCGGTGCTCGCGCGGCTGCGTCTGTGGGACGGCGGCCTCTACGGCGTGCGCCTGCTGGCCGGACCGTCGTTCTCGTTCCGCGTGGGCTGCGACATGAAGTTCCACGGCAGGGACCGGCCCATCTCGAACCTGGACTGCGAGGACCCCGGCGTCGGCCTGACCGACGTGCGTGACTTCGACTTCGGTATCCTGGGCGGCCTCGGGTTCGAGTACCAGGCCGGACGCGGCGTGCGTCTGCTGCTCGAGGGCACCTACGACTTCGGGCTCTCGGATCTGAGCGACTCGGCCGTGCTCGCCGACGTGCAGAACCGGGCCTTCCAGGTCCGCGCCGGCCTCAGCTTCCCGATCGGGAGCTGAGGTCGGACGCCCCACCCGCGGCGGCCCGAGTCCGCGGGTGGGGCAGACG
>RFGQ01000009.1 GCA_003695865.1 Gemmatimonadota bacterium
ATCGGCGAGACGGTGACCGGCTCGCTGGCCGCGAGCGATCCGCGCTACGGCGAAAACCCCGTACAGGTATGGACGCTGCACGGCGAGGCTGGCGCTCCCTTCACGGTCGACCTGGTGAGCGCCGACTTCGACGCGTTTCTGTGGGTGATGGGAGCCGAGCCCGAGGACATCCTGGAGGACGACGACGGCGCCGGCTGCCTGAACAGCCGCGTGAGCGGCACGCTGCCGGCCGGCGGCCGGGCGAGGATCGTCGTGTCGCCGCTCGACGGCGCCACGGGCGACTACGAGGTACGCGTGACCGCCGAGCCCGGACCGATGGTCGACTGCGACGCCATGGGTGGCGGCGACGGTGGTGACGGCGCCGGCGACGGAGGGGGCGACGACCACCCCCTCGCGGCGATCGGTCGGGCCGAGGTGGAGGGCGCGCTGCCTCCGGGCGGGTCGGTCACCGATGCCTTGTCGTCCGACGACGTCCGTCTCGAGGACACCACGGTCGACGTGTGGACCTTCACCGTGGCGGAAACCGCGGCCACCGTGCGCTTCGACCTCGAGAGCAGCGCCATCGACCCCTTCCTCTTCCTGTGGGGTCCCGGGTTCGAGGACGGCATCGGCGACGACGACAGCGGCGAGGGCATGAACGCCCGCCTGTGCGTGTCACTGCCGCCCGGCACGTACCGTCTGGTGGTGGGGGCCGTCGGTCAGCGCACCTTCGCCGAAGACGCCCCGGCCGCCTACCGGCTGTGGGCGTCCGAGGTCGGCGAAGACGAGAGCGGCTGCGAGCGCATAGACATGTCGCGGGCCGAGCGCATGATGCGCTACTTCCGCATGCCGGTGCGCGGTGAGCTCGCGATCGGCGAGCGGGCCGAGGACCGCATCGACGTGGGCGACCCCACCGATCCCGACAACGAGGCGCCGCTGCACGTGTGGGCGATCGACCTCGAGGCGGGCCAGTCGGTCACGCTCGATCTGCGCTCGCGCGCCTTCGACGCGTTCCTGCGGGTCGTGGGCCCCGGCATGGTGAACGCGCTCTCCGACGACGACGGCGCGGGCGCCTGCGACGCCCGCATCACGCTCGAGGCGTCCGAGGCCGGTCGCTACCTGGCCCTCGTGCAGTCGACCAACGGCGACCGGGTGGGGCCCTACTCGCTCGAGGCGCTCGAGACGGCGCCTTTCGACGGTGACGCGTACGGGTGTTCGCCGAGTGCGCTCGATCTGGCCGAGCCGATGCGGCGTCCGCTCGACGATCTGGCCGGGGTCCCCGAGGCGGGCCCCGACCGGGCGCTCGACTTCGGCTGGGAACAGGAGGCGCTGCTCACCGCCTTCGACGCGCGCCGCGCCTCGGGTGCGCCGGCGCAGGTGTGGAGCCTCACGCTCGAGGAAGGGCAGCGGGTGGCCGTCGAGGCGAACGGCGTGGGCTTCGACCCGGTGCTCTTCGTGACCGGACCGGGCCTGGACGCCGCGCTCTACGACGACGACGGCGCGGGGGGTGTGGGTTCGCGGATCGCCTTCACGGCGCCGGCGGACGGCACCTACCGGGTGGTCGTGAGTGCGACCACGTCCGAGGCCGAAGGATCCTACCGCGTGGTGGCGCTGCGCCGCCGTTGAGGCCGAGCGGGGCGGGCCGCCACCCAGCCGGCCCGCCCCGCATCCTCAGGCCGGAAC
>RFGQ01000049.1 GCA_003695865.1 Gemmatimonadota bacterium
CCCGACAGGGAAGGGATCGACGAGATCGATGGCGGACGATAAGGCGCTGACCCCGCGCTCCGAAGACTTCGCGGCGTGGTACAACGAGGTCGTGCTGCGGGCGGAGCTGGCCGACTATTCGCCGGTGCGCGGATCGATGGTGATCCGGCCGTGGGGTTACGCGATCTGGGAGAACATGCAGCGGGCCCTGGACGACATGTTCAAGGCCACGGGCCACGAGAACGCATACTTCCCGCTCCTCATTCCGATGAGCTTCATCGAGAAGGAGAAGGAGCACGTCGAAGGATTCAAGCCCGAGCTGGCGGTGGTGACGCACGCGGGCGGGAAGGAGCTGGACGAACCGCTGGTCGTACGGCCCACCTCCGAGACGGTGATCATGGCCATGTACGCCAAGTGGATCCAGAGCTACCGGGATCTGCCGCTGCTGCTCAACCAGTGGGCCAACGTCATGCGCTGGGAGCTGCGCACGCGCCTGTTCCTGCGCACGGCCGAGTTCCTGTGGCAGGAAGGGCACACGGTGCACGCCACGGCCGAGGAGGCCGAGGAGCACACGCGCCGCATGCTCGGCGTGTACCGGACGTTCATGGAGGAGTGGATGGCGATGCCGCCGGTGACCGGGCTCAAGTCGGAGTCCGAGAAGTTCGCCGGCGCGGTGCGCAGCTACTCGTGCGAGGCCATGATGCAGGACAACAAGGCCCTGCAGGCCGGCACCTCGCACTTCCTGGGCCAGAACTTCTCGAAGCAGTTCGAGCTGCGCTTCCAGAGCGAGGCGGGAACCGAGGAGTACGCCTGGAACACGTCGTGGGGCGTGTCGACCCGCCTGGTCGGCGGCCTGGTCATGACGCACGGCGACGATCAGGGCATCGTGTGCCCGCCCCGGCTGGCCCCGGTGCAGGTGATCGTGGTGCCGATCTGGCGGAACGACGACCAGCGGCAGGCCGTGGTCGACAAGGCCGAGGCGGTCCGGGCCGCGCTCGCCGAGCGGGGCCTGCGCGTGCGCGTGGACGCGCGCGAGCACGTCACGCCCGGCGCCAAGTACTACGAGTGGGAGCGCAAGGGCGTGCCGCTACGCATCGAGATCGGTCCGAAGGACCTCGAGAAGGGCCAGCTCGCGCTCGCCAAGCGGGTGCGCGGTGAGGACGAGCCGCGCAAGGAATTCCTGCCGGAAGCCGAGGCGCTGGCCACCGTGGCCGAGCGGCTGGAAGCCTTCCAGTCCGAACTGCTCGAGCGGGCGCGTGCGCGCCGCGAAGCCAACTCCCACCGCGGCGTCACGTCGATCGACGAGATCGCCGAGATCATGGACGCGGGCGGCGGCTACGTGTACACGGGCTGGAGCGGCGACCCTGCGGTGGAGCAGGCGGTGAAGGAGCGTACCAAGGCGACCCTGCGCTGCATCCCGGGCGAGGAGTTCCGTTCCGGCACGGCGCCCGCGCGCTGCGTGGGCGGTGAGAAGGACGCCGTGATGGAGGTGGTGTGGGCACGAGCCTACTGAGCGCCGCCGCCCCGGGGAGGCGGTGAGGGCGAAGCCCTTCCCGCGCATCGACGGTACGCTCGCCGCCGGCGAGGTGCCGCTGGACGCGCTCGCCCGCGAGTTCGGCACGCCGCTCTACGTCTACGACTGGGCCGTCGCGAGGACCAACCTGGAGCGCCTGCGCGCGGCCTTCGGCGACGCGGACCTGCTGGTCGCCTACTCGGTGAAGGCCAACGGCAACCTGGCGCTGCTCGCCCGCCTGGCGGGCGAAGGCGCTGGGGCCGACATCGTGAGCGGCGGCGAGCTGCACCGATGCCTGCTCGCCGGCGTGCCGCCCGAACGGATCGTTTTCGCGGGCGTGGGCAAGACCCGCGACGAGATCGCCGCCGCGCTGGACGCCCGGATCCTCGCTTTCAACGTCGAGAGTCGGGGCGAGCTCGAGGTGATCGACGCACTCGCCCGCGAGCGGGGGGTGCGGGCGCGCTTCGCCGTTCGCGTGAACCCCGACATCGAGGCGGGTACGCCGCACGAGTACACGCGCACCGGGCACGCGGCGACCAAGTTCGGAGTGGCCGCCGACGAGGCCCTCGCCCTCTACCGCTGGGCCGCCGGGCGGCCGGCGCTCGAGGCGGTGGGCATCGACGTGCACATCGGCTCCCAGATCGTGGAGCCCGAGCCCTACCGGCGGGCGCTCGCGCACGTGCTCGAGATCGCAGATCGGCTGGCGAGCGAGGGCGTGTCGCTGCGCTTCGTAGACCTGGGCGGAGGGTACGGCGTGCGCTATGCCGACGAGGAGGCCATGGCGATCGAGACGCTGGCGCGCCTGGTGGTGCCGCCCGTGCGCGAGCGCGGACTCCGCCTCGTGCTCGAGCCCGGCCGCTTCATCGTGGGCGACGCTGGCGTGCTCGTCGCCCGGGTACTCTATGTGAAGCGCAGCGGGACGAAGACGTTCGTGATCACCGACGGCGGCATGACCGAGCTCATCCGGCCCAGCCACTACCGGGGCTACCACGAGATCGAGCCGGTACGCGAGCGCCCGGGCGCGCCGAGGGTGACGGCCGACGTGGTCGGCCCCATCTGCGAGACCGGCGACTTTCTCGCGCGCGAGCGCACGCTGCCGCTGCCCGAGCCCGGCGACCTGCTCGCCGTGCGCACGGCGGGCGCCTACGGCTTCACGATGGCCTCGAACTACAACGGCCGCCGCCGACCGGCCGAGGTGCTCGTGGACGGCGACGATGTCGTGCTGGCCCGACGGCGCGAGTCGTTCGACGACCTCGTCCGCGGCGAGCGGCTCCCCGACGGCGGCTACGCCCCGTGAACCCCTCCTCCAAGGCACGATGGACGCACACGACCGCATTCTGATCCTGGACTTCGGCTCCCAGTACACGCAGCTCATCGCCCGCCGCGTGCGCGAGGAGCGCGTCTACTCCGAGATCCACCCGCCCGACCGGGATCTCGAGTGGATCCGCGCCTGGCGGCCCACGGGCATCATCCTCTCGGGCGGTCCGGCGTCGGTTTATGGCAAGGAGGTGCCGCGCGTCGATGCGGGCGTGCTCGAGCTGGGTGTGCCGGTGCTCGGCATCTGCTACGGCATGCAGTGGATGGCCTGGGCGTGCGGAGGGCGCGTGGAGCCCGGTCGGCGGGAATACGGGAGGGCCGACCTCACGGTGGTGGAGCCGGATGAACTCTTCGAGGGCTTCGAGCCCGGCGAGACGACGCCGATCTGGTGCTCACACGGCGATCACGTCGACGCGCCTCCGCCGGGCTTCCGCACCCTCGCCTCGACCGAGACGCTTCCGGTGGCCGCGATGAGGGCGGACGACCGGCCGTTGTTCGCGGTCCAGTTCCACCCCGAGGTGGCCCACACCCCCCGGGGCGGCGAACTGCTGTCGAACTTCCTGTTCCGCGTGTGCGGTTGCCGGCCTACCTGGACGGCCGGGGCCTTCATCGACGCCACGGTCGAGCGCATCCGTGAGCGGATCGGCGACGCCACGGCGATCTGCGGGCTGTCGGGCGGCGTCGATTCGGCCGTGGCGGCGGCGCTCGTGCACCGCGCCATCGGAGACCGCCTGACCTGCATCTTCGTCGACAACGGGGTGCTCAGGAAACACGAGCGCGAGAACGTGGAGCGCACCTTCCGCAAACATATGGGCATCCGCCTCGTCGTGGCCGATGCCGCCGACGAGTTCCTGGCCGCGCTGGAGGGTGTCGAAGACCCCGAAGAGAAGCGCCGCCGCATCGGGCACGTGTTCATCGACGTGTTCCGCCGCGTGGCCGAGGCCGAGGGCACCGGCGCCCGTTTTCTGGTGCAGGGCACGCTCTACCCCGACGTCATCGAGTCGCTCTCGGCCGGCGGACCTTCGGACACGATCAAGACGCACCACAACGTGGGCGGCCTGCCCGACGACCTCCCGTTCGAGCTCGTCGAGCCGCTCCGGGAGCTGTTCAAGGACGAGGTGCGGCAGGTGGGCCGGGAGCTGGGGCTACCCGAGGAGTTCATCCGCCGCCATCCGTTCCCCGGCCCGGGACTGGCCATCCGCGTGCTCGGCCCCGTGACCCGCGAGCGCCTCGACGTGCTGCGCGACGCGGACGAGATCTACCTGGACGAGATCCAGCGCGCGGGCCTGTACGACGACATCTGGCAGGCCTTCGCGGTGCTGCTGCCCGTACGCTCGGTGGGCGTGATGGGAGACGCGCGCACCTACGAGCACGTGGTCGCCCTGCGGGCCGTGACCTCGCGCGACGGCATGACCGCCGATTGGTTCCCCTTCCCGCACGACGTTCTGGCCCGGATCTCGTCGCGGCTCATCAACGAGGTGCGCGGCGTGAACCGCGTCTGTTACGACGTTTCGAGCAAGCCCCCGGCCACCATCGAATGGGAGTGAGTGCGTGACGCACGACACCATCGCCGTCATCGACTTCGGCGGGCAGTACGCCCATCTGATCGCGACCAAGGTGCGCCGCCTGGGGGTACGCGCCGAGATCCGCCAGCCCGAAGATCCGCTCGAGTCGTACGAGGGCGTGCGCGGCATCGTCATCTCGGGCAGCCCCAGCCTGTCGGCGTACGGAGAGGACTCCGATTACAACCGCAGCATCTACGACCTGGACGTGCCCATCCTGGGCTTCTGCTTCGGGCACCAGGAGATCGCCAAGCACTACGGAGGCACGGTCGTGCACGGGGGGCGGGAGTGGGGCCATGCCGAACTCCACCTCACCGTCGACGACCACCCGCTGTTCCGGGGGCTGGGCCCGGTCGAGCCGGTGTGGATGAGCCACTACGATTCGGTGACCGCCCTGGGCCCCGACTTCGAGGAGCTGGGATACACGAGCACGGGCGCGGGGGGCGAACACCGGCTGGCCGCGATCGGCTCCGACCGCCTGCGGCGGTACGGCTTCCAGTACCACCCCGAGGTCGACGACACGGTCAACGGCGAGCGCATGATCGCGAACTTCGTGTTCGAGATCTGCGGCTGCCGCGCCACCTGGTCGATGGACGGCGTGCTGGACGAGATCGTCGAGGAGGTGCGGCGGCGGGTGGGGGAGCGGTCGGTGTTCCTGCTGGCCTCGGGGGGCGTGGACTCGACCGTGGCGGCGGCGGTGCTGGGGCGGGCGCTGGGGCCCGAGCGGGTGCATCTGTTGCACATCGACAACGGGCTCATGCGCAAGGACGAGAGCCGCCAGGTGCTGGCCCTGTTCGAGCGGCTGGGCCTGGACCGGCACCTGCACTTCGAGGACGCGTCCGAGACCTTCCTGAGCGCGCTCGACGGCGTGATCGAGCCGGAGCGCAAGCGCCGTGTGATCGGAGACACGTTCGTCGAGGTGTTTCAGCGCAAGGCGCGCGAGCTGGGTATCGAAGACCACCTTTTGGGGCAGGGCACGATCTACCCCGACACGGTCGAGACCGGAGGCACGAAGCGCGCCGACGTGATCAAGACGCACCACAACCGCGTGCCCGTGATCGAGGCGATGATCGAGCAGGGCAGGGTCGTGGAGCCGCTGGCCGACCTCTACAAGGTCGAGGTACGCGAGCTCGGCGAGCGTCTGGGGATCCCGCACGAGGCGCTGTGGCGGCATCCGTTCCCCGGGCCCGGCCTGGGCGTGCGGCTGCTCTGCTCAAACGGCGTTCCCGACCGCGACGGTCTCGACGCGATGGGGCCGGGACTGGCCGAGGCCGAGGCGCGCTTCGGATTGCGGGCGCTGCCGCTGCCGATCCGCTCGGTGGGCGTGAAGGCCGACCTCAGGGCCTACGAGCACCCCGTCCTGCTGGTGGGCGACGCGCCCTGGGCGACCGTGCTGGAGGCGGTGGGATGGATCACGGCTCAGGTGCCCGGCGTGAACCGCTGCGTGCTGCACCTGGGGGGCGACGCGCCGACCGAGCCGAGGCCCCTGGCCGCGGGCGTGACGCGTGCCCGCCTCGACCTGCTGCGCGAGGCCGACGCGTTGGTCATGGACGGGCTGCGCCGGCACGGGCTCTACGACGAGGTCTGGCAGTGCCCCACGGTGCTCGTGCCGCTGTGTCTGGGCGCGGACGGGGGCGAGACGGTGGTGGTGCGGCCCATCCGCTCCCAGCGCGCCATGACGGCGACTCCTGTGCGACTCCCCGACGCGCTCGTCGAGGAGCTCTTGCGCGACGTGCTCACGCTGCCCGGCGTGTCGGCCGTGCTGCTCGACGTCACCTCGAAGCCGCCGGGCACGATCGAATGGGAGTGACGTTGCGGGCGGCGCGCCCGCCTCGGGTTCGCACGACCCCGCGCATCCGACCGTAAGCCCGGCGGCGTCCCCACCGTACAGGTTCGGCGAACGGGCCGCGCCCTATCGGGGCCGCGCGCCCGCAGCGGAACCGGCGACCAGGAGGGGCGCGTGACGGTGCGGAGGCAGGAGCGGGCGGCGCCCGCTGCGGGGCGGGGCGGAGCGGCATGGATCAGGGCGACCCTCACGGCGCTCACGGGCGCGGCCCTGGTGACGGCGCCCGGAGGCGTCGGAGGCCAGGGAGGCCCCGAGGCTTCGGCGGGCGACGCCTCCGGCCGCCCGGCCGCGGTGGTGCGCACGCTGGCGGGGCCCATTCCGGCCGGCACCGGCGGCATGGACGTCGACCGCGACGGTAACGTCTACACGGCCGACTTCGGCGAGACGCTGGGCGGCCCCCCCGGCACCACGGTCTATCGGATCACGCCCGACGGCCGGGTCGAAGCCTGGGCGACGGGACTGGTCGGGGCCTCGGGCAACGCCTTCGCGAGCAACGGCGACCTCTTCCAGTCGAACATCCGGGCCGGTGTGGTGAGCCGCATCGCGCCCGACGGCACGGTGCGCACGTTCGCCACCGGCCTCGCGGCCCCCGTGGGCATCGCGGTGGTCCCGGGCGACACGCTTTTCGTGGCCAACTGCGGCAACCACACCATCGCGCGCGTGGACCCGGACGGCGCCGTCCATCCGTTCGCGGCGAGCGAACTGCTACGCTGCCCGAACGGCATCACCCTGGCCTCGGACGGCAACTTCTACGTGGCGAACTTCGGTGACGGGTCGGTCGTGCGGGTGACCCGCCGGGGCGAGGTGAGCCTGTTCGCGACGCTCCCGGGCGGGAACAACGGGCACATCCTGTTCGGCAACGACCGTCTCTACGTCGTGGCCCGCCGGGCGAACCAGATCTATGAGCTGGATCTCGAGGGCAACGCCACGCTTCTCGCCGGCACCGGCGAGCGGGGCCTGAAGGACGGCCCCGCGCTCGAGGCGACGCTCTCGGTCACGAACGACCTGGCGCTGAGTCCCGACGGACGGCGGCTGTACTTCAACGACGTCGGCCAGACGACCGAGCCGCACAACGTGCTCACCCCGACGGTCGTGCGTTACGTGGAGCTGGCGCCGGGCGGCTGAGCGGGCCGCCGTCGGCCGCCGTGCCTCGCGCGGCTCCCATGGGCCATCCCTGGTCAGAGCCGGCCACCGCCGGCCACGCAACCCGCTCCCCCCGGCCCGATCACGGTTCGGGTAGGATCGCTTCCGCCTCGACCTCGATGAGCATGTCCGGGTCGATGAGGGCGCGCACCTCGACCATGGTCGTGGCGGGCGGATGGCCCGCGAACATCTCGGCGTGCGCCCGGCCGTACTCGCGCCAGCGGGTGATGTCGGTCACGAACATGCGGGTGCGCACGACGTGCTCGAGCCCGGCGCCCAGGTCGGCCAGCGCGGCCCGGATGATCTCGAAGCAGCGCCGGGCCTGCGCGTGCGCGTCGCCCGGCGCGTGCACGCCGCCCGCCTCGGCGACCGGTGCGGTGCCGGTCACGAAGATGTGGCGTCCGGCTCTGAGCGCGCGGCAGTAGCCGACCTCGCCCTCCCAGGGGGCTCCGCTGAAGGTTCGCTCGATACGCACGGTGTCCCTCTCGTGGAGGCGTCGTCGCCGGGGGGCGGGCCCTTCGGCGCACGCGGTCCGCGGGCGCTCGTGGGGTGCGGCGCTCGCCGGGCGTCGCCCGGGCACTTCACACGGCCGCCGCCACCGACCACATTCGGGCGCATCCTGTCGCCCGGTCCGGGCCCGCGCAAGCGTGCGTCGGGCCGTCCCGGTCCGGGCGTCGAGACCGACCACCCACCCGGCACCGAGAGGTGCGCTTTGGGCCCCAGCAGGGAGACACTCCAGCGATGGCGCCTCGCCGTGCGCCGATCCGAGACCACCGGTCCGGTGGTGGTGGCGGTCGTCATCGGACTGGGTGCGGGTCTGGGCGGCCTGGTGCTCCGCTGGCTCATCGCGCTGGCACAGCGC
>RFGQ01000487.1 GCA_003695865.1 Gemmatimonadota bacterium
CTTCGCCTTTTTCCCAGAGCCAGGCGAGGAGGCGCTGGCCCGCGTCGTCGAGACGACGCTCACCGCGGGCATGCCGGCGGAGCCGCTCGACCGTCTACGAGAGGAACCGCGCGAGCAGCGTGTGGAAGTGGTGCGTCCCCACCTCGCGCCGCGGAGAGAAGCGGCCGCGGTCGTACAGGCGGGAGCGCACTCCGCGCTGGCACGAGGCCACCACCTCTTCGTCCTCCATCTCGACGCGGTGAAGGTCGGCGCCCAGACCCTCGCTCCGTTTCGAGGCATCGAGCACGTACGAGAGGAACGACACCCTCGTGCGCGCCGGCCCGATCGGCTGGACCACGTTCACCGAGAGCCCCCACGGGTAGAAGTTCAGCATGAGGTTGGGGAAGAGCCAGAAGTAGAAGGCGGCAAGCGGCTCTCCGGCGTCGGGGTGCCCGTCCGGCAGGGTGAAGGTGCCATCCCCGCCCCGCGCGTAGCCGAACTGCAGGTTCGCCCAAGGGAAGCACTCGGTGCGGTAGGCGTCGTAGTCGAGGTCCGAAAGACTCGCTCCGTGGATGTATGGGATGTGGAACTCCTCGAGATAGTTGTCGCAGTACAGGGCCCAGTGCGCGTCGATCGTGTAGTCGCGTGACGTCGCCGGGTCGAAGCGCAGCTCGTCGAGCGGCAGCCACCCCACCCGCTCCTGCACGGGTGCGATCCACTCGTCGAAGGGCATGGCCGGAGCGAGGGCCGTGAAGTGGAGGGGACCCCAGCGCTCGAGGGGCAGCTCGGGCAGGTCGTCGGCCTCGCACGGGAATCCCTCGACTCCGTCGAACTCGGGCATCGACTGGAACGCGCCGTCGAGGCCGAACTTTCGCCCGTGGTAGCGGCAGCGCAGGAAGCGCTGGTGCCCCTCGCCCTCGACGACGAGCGCGCCGCGGTGGGTGCACACGTTCGAGAGACAACGCAGCGCTCCGTCGTCGCCGCGCGCCAGCAGGAGCGGCTCGTCGAGGCAGCCGGGAAGCAGCGTAAAGGGGCGCACGTGGCCCGGGGCCTTCAACTCCTCGGCGCCTCCGACGAACTGCCACGTGCGCGTGAACACGCGCTCGCGCTGCAGGGCGAAGTGTTCCGGGTCGCCGTACACCCGCGAGGGCAGGGTGAAGGCGCGTCGGATGTCGGCGTCGACGTCGATCGGAACACCGTTGCGAGGATCGGACGGCATATCGGCGACCTGTGGAAGCAGGGTCGTGATGTCGGGTCGTCGAAAGTGCGGCCACGGCCACCCGCGGGGCAATCGCCGACCGTCGCCGTCGCCCGCCCCGGAGCTTCCGGCCGTGGTGACTTTGTATTGCAGAGTACTTGACGGCCGGGGCGCGTCTCGGCAGGTTGCCGTTCATGGAACGAGCGACGATCCCCGGGTCGAGGCAGCCCACGGTGGGGCTCCACGAGCGCGCGATGGACAACCTGTCCTATATCCGTGCGACGATGGAGCAGGCCGGCCGCTTCACGGCGGTCCCGGGCACGGGTGCGATGTGGATCGGGGCCGTGGGCCTCATCGCGGCGCTCGTGGCGGCTCCGCTGCGCGGCACGCTCGCGTGGCTTGCCGTGTGGGCCGGGGCGGCGCTGCTCGCCGGCGCGATCGGGGTCACCGCCCTGCGCGCCAAGGCGCGGCGCACCGGGGTGCCGCTCGCCACCGGGCCCGGGCGCAAGTTCGTGCTCGGTTTCGTGCCGCCGCTGGTGCTGGGAGCCGCGCTCACGGGGGTCGCGCTGCGCGAAGAGGTGGTGCACCTGCTTCCGGGTCTGTGGCTGTCGCTGTATGGCATCGGAGTGATGTCGGCAGGGAGCTTCTCGGTGCGGGTGGTACCGTTCTCGGGCTTCGTGTACCTCTGCCTCGGCCTGGTGGCCTTTCTGGTGCCGCCGGCCTGGTCCGACGCGCTGCTCGGGCTGGGATTCGGGGTGCTTCACGTGGCGTTCGGCGCCGTGATCCGCAGGAGGTACGGTGGCTGAGCCCCGCCGCAAGACGATGGCGCGTCCCACTACCCCCGAAGCGCCCGCGCTCGAGGCGCCGAGTCCGCTCGACCTGGACCGGGTCATCCACGAGCGGGTGCGCCTGGGGATCGTGAGCGCCCTGGCGGGGCACGAGGCGCTCTCGTTCAACGAGCTCAAGGAGACGCTCGGCCTCACGGACGGAAACCTGTCGGCGCACGCGCGCAAGCTCGAAGAGGCCGGGTATGTGCGCTGCAGGAAGTCGTTCGTGGACCGGGTGCCCCGCACGATGTACGCCCTCACCGGCGAGGGCCGCGCGGCTCTGGAACGGTATCTGCACCATCTGGAGGCACTGATCGAGCGCGCCCGTGGCGCTGAGGGCGGCGGCGAGGAATCGTGAGCCGAGACACGAGGGGGCCGGGGAGAGGATCGCTCCCGGGGGTGAACGTGAACGCGAACACGAAGATTGAAGCCGGGCCCGAGCCCGGACCGGGCGCAGCGCCGGGCGGGGCTCCGCTGGGCGCGGGCCTGCACGTGGGCATCATCATGGACGGCAACGGCCGCTGGGGCCGCCGTGAGGGATGCTCGCGCAGCGCCGGGCATCGCGCGGGTGCGCGCGCCGTCGACGCCGTCGTGCGCGCGGCCGTCCGCCACGGCGTCGACGTGCTCACGTTGTTCGCCTTCTCGTCCGACAACTGGAATCGGCCGGCGCACGAGGTACGTGCGCTCATGCGGCTGCTGACCGGCTACCTGCGTGCGCGGGCGCACCAGGCCCGCGAGGCGGGCGTGCGGGTGC
>RFGQ01000488.1 GCA_003695865.1 Gemmatimonadota bacterium
CGGAGGCCCCGCTCATTCCTCAGGAGTGGGAGCGCCCTCGGCGGGCTCGGACGACGCCCCTCCCGCCCGGTCGGCTCCCGTCGAGCCGGAAGACGGCCTCCCGGCGTCGTCCTCCTGGTTCCCTCCGATGTCGAAGCCGCTGCGCGGCGCGCCTTCCATCTCGAAGAACAGGTGCACGGTCGTGCCCTCGCCGGGTTCGGAATCGACTTCGACGGAGCCGCCCTGCTGCTGCATCAGCCCCCACACCGTGGCCAGCCCGAGGCCGGTGCCCGAACCGCGCTCCTTGGTGCTGAAGAAGGGCTCGAAGATGCGTGCGCGCGTCGCTTCGTCCATGCCGATGCCCGCATCGCTCACGCTCACGCGTACACAGTGGGGGCGGTGTTCGGCGTCGTGCGTGACGCCGACCGAGATGTCGATGCTCCCGTCGCCCGAGCCCATCGCTTCGCTGGCGTTCCGCACTACGTGGTGGAGCACTTCGGTGACCGCGGCCGGGTCGGCCATCGCACGGGCGCCCGCGCTCGCGTCGGTGAACGTGAGGCGGTGCCGCGGATGGATCGTGCGTCGCACCAAGCGGAGCGCGTCTTCGACGACCTCGCCCACGGCGACGGTGCGCACGCGCAGGGCCTCCTGCCGCCCGTAGCCTCGAATCTGCCGCACGAGCTCTGCGCCCCGGTCCACGGCAGCGACGATCTCGTCGAGGTCGGCGAGCGCTTCGGTGTCTTCCGCGACCGCGGCCTGCAGCAGCTCGGCACTCCCGCGGATGACGGCGAAGAGGTTGTTGATCTCGTGGGCGATTCCCGCGGCCAGCAGGCCCACGGCCGAGAGTTTCTGGGCCTCGCGGGCCCGCTCCTCGAGTAGCCGGCGCTCACTGATGTCTTCGACGAAGCCCTCGAAGTAGCGCGGCTGCCGGGGTCCGGCCATCACCGGTCGGCCGGTGAGGCGCACGTGGAAGCTCGAGCCGTCGGCACGCCGCCACTCGGCCTCCACGGCGTCGAGCCGCTCGCCCGAGCGCAGGTGCTCCATCAAACGCGCGCGGGCGTCGGGGTCGACGAAGACGTCGCGCGCGATGTCGAGCTCGAGGACCTCCTGCTCGTTTTCATAGCCCAGCATACGCACGAGCGCCGGGTTCACCGAGAGAAAGTGTCCGGCCAGATCCGATCGGAAGATTCCAAACGCCGCGTGATCGACGAGCGCGCGCAGGCGAGCTTCCGACAGTCGGAGCTGGGTCTCGGCCCGGCTGCGCTCGATCGCATAGCGGACGGCCCGGTGCAGTTCGCCGCGGCCGATCTCACCCTTGGCCAGATAGTCCTGCGCGCCCGCGCGCACCGCTCTGGCGGCGAGGTCGCGGTTGTCCTCGGACGTGACCACGATGACCGGAAGGTTTGGAAAGCGCTCCCGGAAGTCGTGGAACGTGTCGGTGCCGTCGGCGTCGGGAAGGTGCAGGTCGAGCAGGACCACGTCGGGGCGGTTCTCCTGCAGCCACTCCTCGGCGTCGCGGAACGACGCGCACCAGTAGCTGGAGAACGACTCGTCCTCACCCGCGAGCAGGCCCTGGAGCAGGCGCGCGTAGCTGGGGGAGTCCTCCACCAGAAGGACCCGGATCGTGTCCGTCGACATGGCCGGTCGCGGTGCCTTTAGAAGCGCGGGCTCACCCGGCGCGTGAGGTACTCCTCGCGGAAGCGCCGGTGCTCCGGGTCGTCGGGGTACCGCTCGTCCGCGCCATAGGGATACCGGCGCATGCCGTGGAAGGGCAAGGGTTCTACGGTCCGGCCGGTCGCCGTGTTGAGATCGCCGTCCTTCACCCAGCCCACGGAGTAGAGGAAGAAGTCGCGGCGCCATCCCGGACGCAGGGGCGGCAGGCGGCTCGCGTCGAAGTGGACCGTCACCTCGTCTCCGGCGTTCATGATCACGTAGCGGTCGTCGGCCGAGGCCAACAGCTCGCCGACCGGGCCGTAGCGCGTATACAGGCCGACCAGATCGCGCCACCGCGGCGCCACCTCGACCGAGTCGTAGTCGAACCAGTGCGGTCCGTAGCGCCCGCCCCGGCGGTAGGTGCGGGAAAAGCCGCGGTAGTGCAGGTCTGCAGCCGACGGCTCGAGCCGCGTGGAGTCGACGGGCGCCGGGCGCTCGTCGACCGAGAAGAAGGCTTCGTCCCAGTAGATGCGCATGTTCGTTCGGATGCGCACGCGCCGGTCGGCCGTGGGAAAGAGCCCCTCGAGCGATGCGACGACCGTCTTGTC
>RFGQ01000489.1 GCA_003695865.1 Gemmatimonadota bacterium
CCGCCGTCCCGACCGGCTTGCGTCCGAAGCGCACGGTTCGTTCGTGCTCGGCTCGTTCCTGGCGAGCTGGTTCACCTGGTTCGTGCATCCCGTCGTGTGGGCCGCGCTGCGCCTCGGCCTGGGCCCGACCTTCTTCAACCTGCTGGGGGCCGGCCTCGGCATCGGAGCCGGCTGGGCGTTCGCGGGCGGCCACCTGACGGCCGGCGGTTGGCTCGTTCTCGGAGGTGGGGTCGCAGACATCCTCGACGGGCGCATCGCCCGCGCGCAGGGCGTGGCGAGCGGCCGGGGAGCCTTTCTCGACTCCACCCTGGACCGCTTCGCGGAAGTGGGCGCCTTCATCGGACTCGTGGTGCTCTTTCGGGCGTCCGCCGTCGGAGCCGCCCTCGCGGCGACCGCCCTGGGCGGCTCCCTGCTGGTGAGCTACGCGCGGGCCCGCGGCGAAAGCCAGGGCGTCGTGTGCAAGTACGGGGTCATGCAGCGCGCCGAGCGGCTCCTGCTCGTCGGTTTCGGAGCGCTGTTCGATCCGGCGGTCTCGACGCGCTGGGGACAGGGCGAGCCGGGGCTGCTCCTTCTGCCCCTGCTCGCACTCGTGGCCGTCGGGACGGTGGGCACGGCGGTCTACCGCACGGTGTGGATCGCCCGGGCGCTGGAGTCGGGCGCTGCTGGGCGCCCCACGGACGACGCGTAGCGGCGGGCCTACAGGCGGAGTCCGTGCACTCCCGGCTCCATCGCCGCTCACGCACGGTGCGGACCGTCCGGACCGCTGCGCACCCGCAAACCACCCCGGTTCGGGCAATCTGCCTCCCGGGCCCGGCCGTCCGCCCCCCCCGTCCCGGGCCCGGCGGACGCACGCAACCGGCCATGCTACAAGATGTTACAGCGTAGACGCCCTCACGCTGGCATCCCGTGTGCTGGTCAGCCGGGTATGGCGAAGCCCAAGCCTCGCAGTTCCGTCCGCGGCTTCACGCTGATCGAACTGCTGATCGTCACGGTGGTGATCGCGATCCTCGCATCGCTGGTCGCCCCGCGTCTACGCGTCGTCCGCGAAAAAGCCGCGGACGCGGCGGCCTTGTCGTCTCTGCACGATCTGACGACGGCCCTCGAACTCTACTTCAACGAGCGCTACGAGTACCCCTCGGACCCGGCCCTCCTCGTCGATTACGGGTGGGCTCCGACGGAAGACGTTACGGTCACGACCTACAAGGTGGAGACGAAGAGCAGTCCGCCCTCGGTGCACATCCACATCGAACACCGGGCCAGCACGCACTTCTTCCACCTGAAGTTCCCGACGGATGCCCAGCCCGAGAAGCGCTCGAAAAAGTAGGCCGAGCGTCCTCCCGTCAGCCTGCGCGGAAGCGCCCGCCGGCCTCCGCGCGCCGCAGTGAGCCCGGCGTGGCACCGTACACCCTCTTGAAGGCCCGGGCGAAGCTGAACTCGTTCGCGTACCCGGCGAGCCTGGCCGCCTGGGCGAGCGTGCAGCCCGAATGGGCGAGCGCGTCGCGCGCGCGTTCGAGGCGCCATTCGGTGAGGTAGCGCATGGGGGTCGTTCCTACCGCGTGACGAAAGCGCGACGCCAACGTCGAGCGCGACATCGCTCCACGTCGCGCCAGTTCGGCGAGCGACCAGTCCCTGAGCGGGTCTTCGTGCATCGCCTGGAGCACCCGCACCAGACCGGCGTCACCCAGGGCCGCGCCGAAACCGGCCGTGCGGGCCGTCTCTCGCGACAGGTGAGCGCGCAGCACCTGTACGAAGAGCGCCTCGGCCAACCGGTCGACCACGACCGACGCGCCCGCGCCCTGCTCGCTCGCCTCGGCGGCGGCCAGTTGAGCGGCCGCGTGCAACCAATCGTCGCGCGCGCACTCTTCCCGACGTAGGAGAATCACGGGTGGAAGCGTATCCAACAGGCGATGCCGACTCGCCGCGGCCCGCTCGAAGTGACCGCAGACGAGGCGCGTAGGAGGGCCGGTACCTCCGTAGGCCGGGCACTCGGCCCCGCAGGACCTGAGCTCCCGGAGCACTCGCTCGGCAGGGACGGGCGTCGCCGCCGGGTCGTGCGCGAGCCGATGTGCGTCGCCGTGGGGAAAGACCACGAGGTCTCCCCTCTCCAACCAGAAACCGTCTCCACCGTCCGTCGGCGAGACCCAACAACGGCCCTCCACCACCAGATGGAAGTTCGCCACCTCTCCGCCGTTGATGTCCATGCCCCACGGGGCCCGGAACTCCGCCTGGAAGTAGACGGTCCCCCGCAGCCGCACGGTGCGCAGTACATCGCCGATCACATCCACGTCGGACTCCTTCTCCGAGCCGGCCGGGTGGGGGACGGACACCCCCGTCCCCCACCGACGCGCTCACGGCCGCGCCGTCAGCGTCTCCCAGTTGCGGTCCGCCTGCTCCAGCATCGCGCGCTCGTCCTTGTTCCAGAGCACGGCCGTATTGAGCGGACGGCCTTCGTGGAAGTCGTTGTAGAACAGGAACAGCCTCCCGTCTCGAATCTTGAACGTGCGTGGGTCGCAGGGAACGGCCGCCCCCTTCGCGGCCACCGCGAAAGCGCAGAAGCCTCCGTAAGCCGGCGTGAAGCGCGTGGGGTCTTCCTGAAACTTCCGCCGGTTCTCGTCGGAAGAGAACCAGAACGTGGCACCCTCGAAGTCGGCGGAATGATCGGCGCTCCCGCGCACCGCCTCGTTCCGCTCGAAGTAGCTCACCACGTCGTAGCCCCCCAGCACCACGCCCTGCTCGTTCGTGTTCCACAGCGCCATCATGCGTCCTCCTGCTGAAGTGAACGGGATGGCGACAGATTCGCACCCGCCCGGGCACCCCCCCATGGCCGAGCGTCCGTAACCCATGCCCGGGCGTCGCCGGCGGCCCCGGCGGCGGCGACGACACCGAAAAGCCGCATGATCCCTCGCGCCCGCCCACGCGCGAGACGGGTCTCGTAGCCCGGCGAGCCACCCGGGTTTATCATGGAGCGTCCGACGCACCGAACAGCCCCAACGAGCCCCGGATCGGCGTGAGTTTCGTCCACCTCCACTGTCACTCCGAGTACTCGCTCCTCGACGGCGCCAACCGCCTCACCGACCTCGTCCGCCGGGCCAAAGAGTTCGAGATGCCCGCCCTGGCCCTCACGGACCATGGGTGCATGTTCGGCGCCTGGAGCTTCCACAAGCTGGCGCGGGCGCAGGGCGTGAAGCCCATCGTAGGGATGGAGGCCTACGTCGCGCCCGGAGACCGCCGGGACCGCACGCGCGCCGGCGACGGGGAGAAGGCCTACTACCACCTGGTGCTGCTCGCCCGTGACCGCGTGGGGTACCGCAACCTCGTGAAGCTCTCGTCGATCGGCTATACCGAGGGCTTCTATCACAAGCCCCGCGTCGACCGCGAGGTGCTTCAGCAGTACTCCGAGGGCATCATCGTGTCTTCGGCCTGCCTCGCGGGCGAGGTGGCGCGGCACCTGATGGCCGACGACGTCGACGGGGCCCGCGAGGCGGCCGAGTGGTACGCCAACGTCTTCGACGGGCGCTACTACCTCGAGGTGCAGGCGCACGATTCCGAGGGACAGGACGAGTTGAACCGGCGCGTGTTCGCGCTCGCCGACGAGCTCGGGCTGCCCGTCGTGGCCACCAACGACGCCCACTTCCTGCAGCGCGAGGACCACGAGGCGCACGACATCCTGCTGTGCATCGGTCTCGGCAAGGACCGGGACGACCCCAACCGGATGCACTACGACGAGGGGCTCTACTTCAAGAACGGCCCCGAGATCGCCGAACGCTTCCCCGACCGCCCCGACGTGATCGAGAACACGCTGGCCATCGCCGACGAGGTGGACCTCGTGTTCGAGAAGAAGTACCACGTCCCGGCGTTCCCCGTGCCGGAAGAACACCGAGGCGAGGCCGACTACCTCGTCCACCTCGCGACCGAGGGCGCCAAGCGGCGCTACGGGGATCCGCTTCCCCCCGAGGTGCAGGAGCGGCTCGACTACGAGCTGGGCGTCATCACCGAGACCGGCTACTCGGGCTACTTCCTGATCACCTGGGACTTCATCGACTGGGCCCGACGCCACGACATCCCGGTGGGACCGGGGCGCGGCTCCGCCGCGGGGTCGCTCGTGGCCTACGCGCTGGGCATCACCAACCTCGACCCGCTGGCCTTCG
>RFGQ01000490.1 GCA_003695865.1 Gemmatimonadota bacterium
CTCGCCCTGCCGGGCTCGCTCGCGGCCCAGCGCGAAGACTCCGACGGCCCCGAGGGTCCCGAAACCGGCGCCACCGCCCGCCGGCCGGTGGCCGAGGCGGCCCCGCTGGTCGGGTCGATCCACATCGACGGCCGGCTCGACGAGGCCGCCTGGCAGGCCGCCACGCCCGCGACCGGTTTCACCGCCCAGCAGCCCGTCGAAGGGCCGCCGGCCCGCCACCAGACCGAAGTGCGCGTGCTCATCGGCAAGGACGCCATCTACGTGGGCGCGCGCATGTGGGACGACGACCCCTCCTCGATCGCCGACCAGCTCGTGCGCCGCGACGGCGGCGGGCAGTTCGACCACTTCCAGTTTGCCCTCGACCCCAACCTCGACCGCCGCACCGGATACGTCTTTCAGGTGAGCGCCGCCAACGTGCAGCGCGACTTCTACATCTTCGACGACCAGCAGACGGACGGAGCGTGGGACGCGGTGTGGGAGTCGGCGGTGAAGCGCGACGACGAGGGCTGGACCGCCGAGCTGCGCATCCCGCTGTCGCAGATCCGCTACGAAGCGCGCGAGGGCCCGCAGACGTGGGGCGTCAACTTCGGCCGTCGGCGCGTGGCCTCGAACGAGGTCTCGTTCTTCTCGCCCATCTCGCGTCTGCGGCGGGGGCTGGTGAGCCAGTTCGGGCTGCTCGACGGCGTCCGCATCGAGTCGGCCTCACGGCGGCTCGAAGCCGTTCCCTACGTGCTGGGCGGCACGCACCGGGGGCCCGCCGAGGCGGGCGACCCCTTCTTCGACGGCTCCGAGGCGAACGCGCGCGTCGGCCTCGAGGCCAGCTACGGCATCGGCGCCAACTTCACGCTCGACGCCACGGTCAATCCCGACTTCGGCCAGGTCGAAGCCGACCCCGCCGTCATCAACCTCTCGGCCTTCGAGACGTTCTTCGAGGAGCGGCGCCCCTTCTTCGTGCAGGACGCCCGCGTCTTCGACTTCAGTCTGTCGGGGCGGCAGAACCAGCTCTTCTACAGCCGCCGCATCGGCCGCAGACCACAGGGCGGCTCGCCCTCGGGCGCCGACTTCACCGACCGTCCCGACGCGGCAACCATCCTGGGGGCCGCCAAGCTCTCGGGGCGCACCGAAGGCGGACTCTCGCTCGGCGTGCTGGGCGCCCTCACCGGAGAGGAGCACGGCACCGCGTACTTCGCCGACGAGAACCGCTTCAGCGACTTCGTCGTCGAGCCCCGCACCGCCTACGGCGTGGTGCGCGCGCAGCAGGACTTCTCCGACGGCGCCTCACAGGTGGGCGCCATCGTCACCGCGCTCCACCGCGACCTGCCCGGCGACGGGTCGTTCGACTTCCTCACGCGACAGGCCTACAGCGCCGGCGTCGACTTCGAACTCCAGTGGTCGGACCGCGAATGGGCGCTGTTCGGCTTCTTCGCCGCCAGCCACGTGCGCGGCGACTCGCTCGCGCTGCAGCGCATTCAACGCTCCAGCAACCACTACTTCCAGAGGCCCGACGCCACGCGCGTCGACTTCGATCCCGCGGCCACCTCGATGACCGGCGCCGAGTGGCGTCTGCAGTTCGAGCGCCGGCGCGGCGATCACTGGACCGGCGGCGTGTGGCTCGCCGAGGTCACGCCCGGCTTCGAGATCAACGACCTGGGCTTCAGCCGCTCTCAGGAGCGCCTCGACGCGGGCGCGCGCATCACGTACCGCGACATCACGCCCGGCAGCGTCTTTCGCAACTTCAACATCACCGCCTTCACGTTCCAGAACTGGAGCCACGAGGCGCTCGACGACGTCTTTGCGGCGGCGAGTTGGGGACGCGCTCATACGAACGGCAGCTTCTCGGTGCGGGGCGGCGGACAGTTGCTCAACTGGTGGGATGTGAATGCGAACCTGAGCTATCGGCCCGAGACCATGAGCCGCACCGCCACGCGTGGGGGTCCGGTCATGGTCGATCCCGCGAGCTGGGAAGCCGGCTTCCGCATCAACACCGACCGGCGCAAGGCCGTGAGCGTGGGCTGGGACGTCAACATGGAGGGCCGCGCGCAGGGCAACGGCGATCGCTTCCGCACGGGCGTCGACCTCACCTTCCGGCCCTCGCCGCGGCTCGAGCTCAGGCTCGAGCCCAACTATTCGACCGAGACGACCGGTGACCAGTACGTCACCGCCACGAGCGTGCTCGCCTACGAGCCCACGTACGGAGTGCGCTATCTGTTCGCCGACCTCGATCGCACGACCGTCTCCATGGAGACGCGGCTCAACGTCTCGTTCACGCCCGACCTCACGCTCGAACTGTTCGCGCAGCCGCTGCTGTCGTCGGTCGACTATGTGCGCTACAAGCAGCTCGCCGCCGCCGAGACCTTCGCCTTCGATCGCTTCGAGGAGGGCGTCTACGACGCCGGGGACGGCAACGGCCCGGTCCGCTGCCTGGGGGGACGCATCTGCCGCGACGGAGACACGCAGCACGTGGACTTCGACGGCGACGGCGCCGCGGACTTCTCTTTCAGCGACCGTGACTTCAACCAGCGCTCGCTCGTGGGCAACGCCGTGTTGCGCTGGCAGTACCGCCCGGGCTCGACGATCTTTCTGGTCTGGCAGAGGAATCAGTTCGTGCGCGAAGACGTCGGAGACTTCGCCCTGGGCCGCGACATCGATGCACTGTTCGACGCGCCGGCCGACAATCGGTTCATCCTGAAAGTGACCTACTGGCTGGGGTTCTGAGGAGCGCAGCGCCCCCTCACAGTCCCTCGATGCGCACGAGCACCAGCGACTCCACCCCGAACGTCTCTTCCCAGCGCAGGCCCACCGCCCACGGACCCGCAAACTGAA
>RFGQ01000491.1 GCA_003695865.1 Gemmatimonadota bacterium
AACGCCCTGGCCGCCGAGGACAGCGCCAGCGCGCTGGAGCGGCGCCTGCGGCGTCTCTGTCGGCCCCGCGTCCTGTGCATCGACGAGGTCGGCTACCTGTCGTACGGCAACCGCCACGCGGACCTGCTCTTCGAGGTCGTCACCCGCCGCTACGAGCTCGGGAAGCCCGTCGTCGTCACAACCAACAAGGCCTTCCGCGAGTGGAACGAGGTCTTCCCGAACGCGACGTGCGTCGTCACGCTCGTCGACCGCCTCGTGCACCGGTCCGAGGTGGTGCAAATCGAAGGCGAGTCGTTCCGGCTGAAGGAGGCGCAGGAGCGCAAGACGGCCCGGTCGAAGCGTCCGAAGGGTGATCCGTAGCCGCGCGGATCACCGTCGGTGACGGCACCGGTGATCGCGTCATGCGGCGATCACCGGTGCGCGCGTCTCGCGGTTCGCACCGACGCGCGTGTCCCGCGGTTCGCACCGGATGGACGCGGTTCTTGGTGCGCGCCGACACCGGGGCCATCCACGGTCGCCTTCGGCGTCGCGGACTCGATGCGCGGCGACCTAAGCGGCCGCGTGCGCGTACAGCGGGTGGGCCTTCAGCATGCGCTTCATCCGGGCCGCCTCGACCGTGTCTTCGCCGTGCACCACGGCGTCCACCATCGCCTGCAGCGCCAGCTGGTTCAGCTGGCGCGGGATCCCCTGGGACGCCGCGAACAGCGCGGTGATCGCACCATCCGTGAACAGACGCTCGGGGCCGCCGCTGGCCATGATGTGATGCGCCACGTAGTTGCGCGCGTCCTCCATGCCGAAGGCGCGTAGCTGATGGGCGTAGGAGAACCTGGTGCGAAGCGGCACCAACGTCGGGTCGCGCATCGTGTCCAGCAGCTGCTCCGTGCCGACCAGCAGGATGCTCACGGCGTCGGTCCCGTCCAGGTCGTGAGCGGTCAGCCTGCGGACCAGGTCCAGCGTGCCCACCCTCATGCCCTCGGCGTCGTCGAGGATCAGCACCGGGTGGGTGCCCAGCTCGTCCTCGTGGCGCGCCAGGGCTTCGCGGATGTCCTCGAACTGGTCCGCCAGGTGCAGGCGCGCACGCAGTCCCAGGCGACGCCCCAGCGCGCGCAGGAAGCCCGTCGGCGTCGTCGGGATCTGACCGAAGCGATGCACGGCGTAGCGCTCGGCGGGCAGCTCCGAGACCCACCGGCGCAGGCAGATCGACTTGCCCACCCCGCTCGCACCCGTGACC
>RFGQ01000492.1 GCA_003695865.1 Gemmatimonadota bacterium
ACCCGGAAGTAGTCCATGCGCTCGAGCGCGCCCGGCACGCGACTGGCGCCCCAGCCGGCGAGGCCGACCACGATGAGCACCAGCGCCAGGCCGGCCGCCCGGCGCACCCGCACGAACACGCCGCCGCGCGCCTCAGCCATGGTCGCCCCCCCGGCCCGCCACCGCGCCGGCCGTCTCGCCCAGCCGCGCGAGCAGCGCGGGGCCCACGCGCTCGATCGAGCCCGCCCCGAGCGTGAGCACCAGGTCGCCCGGGCGCGCGGCGGCGGCGAGCGCGTCGGCCAGCGTGGTCACGTCGGCGTGGTAGACGACGTCGGCCCCGGCGGCGCGCACGGCCTCGGCCACCCGCTCGCCCGTCACACCCGGAATGGGCGCCTCCCTCGCGGGGAACACGTCGCTCACCCACACCTCGTCGGCCCCGGCGAGCGCTCGCCCGAACGCGTCGGCGAAGTCGCGCGTGCGCGTGTAGAGATGCGGCTGGAACACCGCCACCAGCCGCCGGTCGGTGAAGGCCGCGCGCGCCGCCGCGAGCGTGGCCGTCAACTCGGTCGGGTGGTGCGCGTAATCGTCCAGCACGAGCACGCCCCCGCACTCGCCGAGCCGCTCGAAGCGGCGGCCCACGCCCCCGAACTCGGCCAGCGCACGGCGCACCGCGTCCCAGTCGGCTCCCGCCGCCACCGCAGCCGCGGCCGCGGCGAGCCCGTTGGCCAGGTTGTGGCCACCCGGCATGGCGACCTCGATCGCTCCCACCGCGCGGCCGTGGTCGAACACACGGCAGCGCATACGACCCTCGCCCACCTCGACGTCGACCCCGCGGATCTGCGCACCGGCGGCGAATCCGTAGGTGACCGCCCGGTCGCCCAGGGACGGCAGCAGACGGGCCGCACCCGGGTCGTCGTGGCACACCACCGCCCGACCGTGCCGGGGCACCCGATCGACGAAGGCGCGGAAGGCGTCCTCCAGGTCGTCGAGGGTCGCGTACGTATCCAGGTGGTCGGCCTCGAGGTTGGTGACCACCGCCACGGTGGGCTCGAGGTGCAGGAACGAGCGGTCGAACTCGTCGGCCTCCACGACCGACAGATCGGGCCGGCCGACGCGGAGGTTCCCGCCCCACGCGCGCACGCTGCCGCCCACGAAGCCGGTGGGATCGAGGCCCGCCTCGGTCAGGATCCCTGCGACCATCGCGGTGGTCGTCGTCTTGCCATGGGTGCCGGCCACGGCCACTACCGTGCCGCCGTTCACCACGTCGGCCAGCGCGCGCGCGCGCTTCACCACCGGCAGGCCGCGCGCGCGGGCGGCTGCGAGCTCGGGATGATCGGCGGGCACGGCGGCCGTGTGCACGACGGCCGCCGCGTCGGCCACGTGCTCGGGATCGTGGCCCTCGGCCACCGTCACGCCGAGCGCCTTCAGCCGCTCCACCGATGCGCCCGCGCGCAGGTCGCAGCCGCTCACCGCCACGCCGCGCCGCGCGAAGAGCTCGGCCAGGGCGCACATCCCCGCGCCGCCCACGCCCATGAAGTGGACGGTCCCTCCGACGCCCAGCAGCCCGGACGCGCGACCGCGTGCGGACTCAGCCATGGTGCCCTCCCCCGTGAGCCCCGAGCGGGCCTCCACGCCCCTCCAGGAGGGCCGCGAGCCGCTCGGCGATGCGCGCGGCGGCCTCGGGGCGTGCGCGAGCGAGCGCCGCGCGGCGCATGTGCTCGAGCGCGCCTGCGTCTTCGGCGAGCGCGTCGATGGCGGCGCGCAGGCGGGCGCCGTCCGTCTCGGCCTCGGGCAGCACGCGCGCCGCTCCGGCCCGCTCGAGCGCCCGCGCGTTGCGCTCCTGGTGGCCCGCAGCGGCCGTGGGAAGCGGCACCAGGAG
>RFGQ01000050.1 GCA_003695865.1 Gemmatimonadota bacterium
GCGCCGTACCGCCCGCGCGGAGCGCCTGAGCCCGCGGCCCGGCGGGCCCGGGCTCAGTCGCTTCGCAGGGCGGCGACCGGGTCGACCCGGCTGGCCCGCAGCGCCGGCACGTACGCCGCGCCCAACGCCACGCCGCCCAGCACGAGCGCGATGCCCGCGAAGGTGGCCAGGTCCAGCGGGTTCACGCCGTACAGGAAGCGCGCGAGGAGCCCGGTGACCGCCGCCGAGGCGGCGAGCCCCAGGACCGCGCCGGCCACCACGGTGCGCATGCCGCCCGCAACCACGTGGCGCACCACGCGGCCGGGGTCGGCGCCCAGGGCGAGCCGCAGCCCCACCTCGCGCGTGCGGCGGGCCACCGAGTAGCTCACCAGCCCGTAGATGCCCACACCCGACAGTAGCAGCGCCACCAGACCGAACGCCCCCAGCAGCGCGGCGATCGCCCGCGGCGGGAAGAGCATGAGCGCCAGGTGCTCGTCCATCGTCTTGGCCTCGAGCAGCACGATGTCGTCGCGCACCTCGCGCAGCGCGCGTCGTCCCTCGGCCACCAGCCGGGCGGCCGGCAGCGTGCCGCGCAGCACGAACTGCGGCGCGGGCGGGTAGCGCTGGTCGGCGTTGAAGTACACGTACGGCCGCGGCGCCTCGCCCAGGGTGCGCACCTTGGTGTCGCGCGCCACGCCCACCACCGTGAACGTCTCGTTGCCCGAGGTGATCGTGCGGCCCACGGCCGCTTCCCCCGGCCAGAACCGGTCCACGAACGCCTGGCTGACCACGACCACCGGCCGCGTGTCGGGGCCGTCAGCGGCATCGAACGCGCGGCCGCGCAGCATCGGCACGCCCATCACCCGGAAGTAGGCGCCGTCCACCACCGCCACGTCGACATCGTGGTCGTCGCGCCCGGCGGGCGGCTCCACCCCCTCGGGCAGCACGCCCTCGATGCGGATCTCGGCTCCCATGGGGAGGCGGTCCGCCACGGCCACCGCCTGGAGCCCGGGGATGCCCGCCAACCGCTCGCGCATCGTCCTGAGCAGCGCGGGCCCCTCGTCGGGGCTCACGCCCGACATCTCCAGGTTGGTCCACAGGACGGCGGCCGGTGACGTGTCGAAGCCCGGGTCGATGCGCTGCGCCTTCTGCAGGCTGCGCAGGAAGAGACCCGCGCCCACCAGCAACACGAACGAGAGGGCGACCTGCGCCACGATGAGTGCGCCGCGGAGCGACCACCCGCGACCGCCGCCCACCACGGCGCCGCCCTCGTCACGCAGCGTGGGTGCCACGTCCGGGTTCGTCGACTGGAGCGCCGGCGCGAGCCCGAACAGCAGCCCCGCGAGCAGCGACACACCCGCCGTGAACAGCAGCACGCTGCGGTCGACGCGGATGTCGAAGTTCAGGTCGATCGGGATGGGCGGCTGCACGGCGAGCAGCACCTGCACCGCCCCGTAGGCCAACCCCACCCCGAGCAGCCCGCCCAGCCC